>JBJTMZ010000236.1:0-6686 GCA_046073805.1 Aquirufa sp. | reverse complement strand
CCCAAGGGCGCGAAAAATCCAAGCCATTCGCATCCCCGTCGTGTACTAAATCGTATTCCGTCGTATAAAATCCACCGTGTTTACTGCGCGTTTCTTTGCCCCAGCGGTCGTTCACCACCACACTTTCGCGAACTGGCGACTGATTGTACAACCAAGATAAAAACTCCGTACTGCGCAATTTATCCGAGGTATAATCCCATTCGCCATCCGTCCAAACTAAATCCGGATGGTAGGTATTCACCAAGTCCTTCATCTGTGGGAACATGTGCTGGTCGATGTACTCATTCAAGGTTTCTTTTTTATACAGCGGATTATACCATTCCAATAATGAATAATAATAACCCATTCGGATGTTTTTGCTCTTCACCGATTTGGTCAAATCCCCCAATAAATCCCGGTGTGGTCCCACATCCATCGCATTCCAGTTCCAAGATTGTTTCGATGGCCAAAGCGTAAATCCTTCGTGGTGTTTGGAAGTCAAAACCACGTATTTGGCTCCTGCATTTTCGAATAATTTGGCCCACTCATCCGGCTGGAATAACTCTGCTTTAAATTGATTTGTGAAGTCTTGATATTTGACATTCGGCCCAAAAGCCTTGTTGTGAAAATCCGTAAAAAAGTGCTGCGTCTTACTTGGATCCTGCCAACGCTTCCAATACCATTCCGCGTAGCGTTCATACACACCTACATTATCACGTGCAGTAGGAGAATAAGCAGGCACCGAGTATAATCCCCAGTGAATAAATATACCAAATTTGGCATCTTCAAACCAGGTGGGGACGGGCCGACTGTCGATCGACTCCCAATTGGGCTGATAGGTTTTTTGCGCAAATAAAGTGGCAGAGCTTAGGCAAAGCGCCCAGATTAATAGCTTGATTTTCATGAGGTTTAGATTTATGCCAACTAATTTAACGAAAATTGTTAATTTGAAAACAAAATTCAGCTGATGCAACAATGGACCTGTACAATTCCCGGGCAAATGGACTTACATGAGGCCGACATGCCTCAAGCAAAATCCGGATATTCCCTCTTAAAAGTGAGGGCCATCGGAATTTGTGGGACGGATATTCATGCCTTTGCGGGAAATCAACCTTTTTTCCAATACCCTCGAATACTGGGCCATGAATTAGGATTGGAAGTTGTTCAATCCGACACGTTTGCTTCTGGAGAATTCGTCACCATCATCCCCTATTTTAATTGCCAAAGCTGTGCGGCCTGCAACCAAGGCAAACCCAATTGCTGTGAAAATATTCAGGTATTTGGGGTGCATACGGATGGCGGAATGCGTGAATACATCTCAGTAGAAGACCGATTCATTTTAGCCGCGAAAGGCCTTTCTATCGATGAATTAGCCTTGGTCGAGCCCTTCGCGATTGCCGCACATGGACTGCGTCGCGGGCAGATTCACGCGGGAGAAAAAGTGCTCGTCATGGGTGCGGGACCTATTGGCTTATTCACAATCTTATTGGCTAAACTGAAGGGGGCACAGGTCGAAGTTTCGGAGCCCAATGCGGACCGATTGCGATTTTGTACCGAACAACTGGGAGTACCGGAATCGACACATCATAGCTATGCGAAGGTGATTGATGCCACGGGAAACTTAGCAGCGATTGAATCAGGATTCGCTCGATTAGCCCATGGAGGACAATATATTTTGATCGGTTTGCAGAAGCAGGCGATTAGCTTTTCACACCCAGAATTTCATAAACGCGAAGCGACACTCATGAGCAGTAGGAACGCCACCATCGAGGACTTCGAATATGTAATGGATTTATTCCGCCAGGGCCAAATTCGTTCGGAATGGTTTATCAGTCACCGCTTTGATTGGTCGGCGGTCGGGAGCGAATTCCCAAGCATCCACGACCCTGCGCGTAAAATTGTCAAGGCCTTAATCACCTTAAATAAGTAGGGCGAACCTTTCGATTCGCCCTAGCTTTTTATTTCATGTATTCCTTATCTAGGAACAGATAACGCGCATCGTTTTGCGCTTTTTCCGCGCGGGAATTGGTATCAATAATCATGACAGGAGGCGTTGCGTCGCCGCCTTTGGCAGCTGGCCACTCAGGTAATTTATCGCCATTCGGATTGAAGGTTTTAACGAAGTTGGTAAAATAGTTCAGCATCGTATCCGACACTTTAAAGTCGTCCGCTGTCCAAGCATATTCCTTCACCAAATGTAAATTTCCCATCGCATATTCAATCTCGCAAGCATGCGGAGCACCCACGGCTGGAGGAGGTGCTTGTGCTGGGCCTTCCCGACGAACCGTTCCGCCCGCTAAAGCCGACACCGAATTTTGATCTACCAATGGAGGTCGTAATTTGCTGTATAGGTAACGGTAAACCGGTTGGGTCGAATGATTGCGGTGTAGGTCAAACCACTTCCAGGTCGAATACGAAATAAAACGATCAGCGGCTAAAGCGGTAGCCGACAATTCTACTTCCTTTTCTGAGTGGGCAGGATATAGGCTTAAAACTTTATCTACATCGTTCGGATATTCCTTTTTCACACGTTCGATGTAGTTCTCCACCGTGTAAGGTTTTCCTTGCATGAAGGCGCCACCCGGAATTTCCGCGGAGTTCCAGCCTAACAATAAGGGGATTTGATGTTGCTCTTTGGCCGCATAGATTTCAGGTAATTTCTTTGGTAAAAAGTTGCCGTCAACCACCACGGGGAAACCAAAACGTTTTGAATCTTGGTAGAGATCAAAGATGTCTTTGGTCGACATGCTGCGTAATTCCTTGATGGACTTTACTCCTGCTTTTTGCAAGAATTCCGCGCCTGTTTTTTCCGCTTCCGCTAAAGAAACCGGTGCCATGGTTGGGTTGATTCCTCCCCCGGACTCACCAATTGCTCCATGAATCAAGCCTTTGGATAATGGGGATGACATTTGGTAACTCACCGCAATGGAACCGGCGGATTCTCCGGCAATGGTTACGTGATTGGGATCACCACCAAAGGCAGCAATGTTTTTTTGCACCCATTGCAAAGCAGCTAATTGGTCATAATATCCATAGTTACCTGAACCTTTGTAAGACGTTTCCGCGCTTAATTCAGGATGAGCCATGTTGCCAAAGATGTTCAAACGGTAGTTGCAGGTAACCACGACAACGCCTTTTCTCGACATACTCTCGCCATCATAACGCGGCTCCGAGCCATCGCCAGCGACGTTCCCACCGCCGTAGAAATACACCAAAACGGGTAAATCTTTGCTGCCTTTTTTGGCAGGCGTCCAAACATTTAGGTATAAGCAATCCTCACTTAAACCATCGGAGCGGGACATCATGTCACCGAAAACGATGCCCTGAATTGGACGAGGACCAAATTTCTTGGTTTCTTTCACCCCTTTCCAAGGAGCTAAAGGCTGTGGCGCTTTCCAACGCAATTCACCCACGGGTGGTTTGGCAAAAGGAATACCGAAATACTTCTGAACACCGGTCTTGGTATCATAATTTCCCTCGATAACGCCATGTTGGATCGTTGTTTGCACCGGAAATAAATTAATGGATTGAGCAGATGCCCATGAACACAACAGGCCAAAGCCCATGGTCAATAACAATTTTTTCATGTGTAATAGGTTTTATTGTCACGCTTTGATACAATAATACAAGATTAGCCGAGTGTTTCCAATTTTTTTAGGGCATGGGGGCCAATTTCATGGCTATTTTTCAGGATAAAGCTATCCTACTGCAGTAAATCGACCAATGCCAGCAGCGCTGGATGGCGTACATCTAAGCACGCATGAATTTTTCATTTTGCTCGAATTTATACAAAAAGCCCGTAGCTTTGCAGGTGGAGTAAAGCAGCATGCGGATATTAATCTTACATAACTTATTGTGGTCGCAATACAAGTCGGTGATTTTCGAAAAAATCGCCCAAACCTGTAGTCCCACCGACGAGGTTCTCGTTGTCCAAACGGCTATTACCGAAAAAGGCCGGGAGGATTTAGTCGATTTTGAGTTATCCACCTATGCCTATCAGTTCCCCGTAAAGCTCTTGAATCGAATTCCCTTGCAACAAGTTTCGCGGTGGAAAACAGCTTGGGATTGGATCAACATCATCCTCGAATTTAAACCCGACGTTATCAATTTAACGGGGTACAATGAATTGGGCACCTTGCCTGTTTTATTACTCGCAAAAATACTAGGGATAAAAACGGTCATGACGGTTGAGTCTGTCCAACACATTTCCGCGCATGGAAATAATCTCTTACACCTAATCAAATCAAGCTATAAAAAATTCCTCATCAAGCTTTGTGATGGATTTTTCTCTTATGGATTGAATACGAATAACTTTCTGTTTCAGTCGGGCGTCCCCAAACGAAAGATCTTAAGCTATCTCAACGCCTTCGACAAAGTAGCCTTCCTCAAAACCCTGACGCAGGAACAGCCCAAGCCACATCCTAAACCCTATGTTTTGTTCGTCGGCCGCTTATCCCCCGAGAAAAACCTTCCCGCATTAATGGATCTCATGAAGCAATTGCCGATCGATTTGTTGATCGCCGGGAATGGCCCGCTTTACGCGGAATTAGTGGAAAAGAGACAACGCGAGGGCATTGAAAATGTCCAGTTGTTGGGTACAGTGGCCTGGGTAAATTTGGCTAATTTATACCAACATGCCGAGGCACTGATGCTCGTCTCTACGGCTGAAACCTGGGGAATGGTGGCCAATGAGGCGCAAGAATTAGGGAAACCCGTGATATGCACCGCGGCATGTGGTTGCGCGAATGATTTAGTGATTGATGGCAAAAATGGTTTGGTTCTTGAGGATATCGTAAAAGCTGAGAACATTGAACGCATTCAGGCTTTTCTACAAGATTTACCCAAAAACCAAGCTGCGATTCAGGCATTTTCAGCACGCAATGCGCAGATATTCACGGTCGAGCAATTAGCCTCCGAGATGTACAAGGGATTTCAGAAACTAATTGCCTAAATTCTAGCGAAGACAATTTGCTTGCATTGTAGTAAAAGTTTTTAGCTTTGCACAACGAAACAAAACCGCTAAACATAAATGTACCAATCATTCTTACGAATTGGCTTTTTTCTCCTACTTTCCATTTCGGCCTTAGGCCAACAGAATTTCTTCAATGTCCCAAGTTCAGATATTACCCCTGCTCGAAAGATCTTTGTCCAGCAACAATTAAATTTTATCCCCAATGGCGTTCAATCAGGAACGACTTTCTGCTATGGCGTGGGGAAGAATACCGAGATTGGATTTAATGTGTTGGGCATCAATTATGACTACCAACAAAAATTTGTGGCAAATCATACTGAACAGCCTTATAATCCATTCTTTACCCTGAATGCCCAACGAAGTTTTCATCTAAACGAAGATTTCAAACTGGGCCTGGGCGGACAGGCGGGATTTACCCAAGCAGGACAATCGGGTGCCTATTTGTATGGCAACAGCGTGTACCACAATGAACACAGCCACACGAAATTCGTGAGTGGTTTATACTATTCGACCGATAATTATTTTGGACCCGAAACCCGAAACTTTTCAGAAAATGCCGCACTCAAATCGATTGGAATTCAATTGGGAGTGGAACAAAATCTTTGGGCCGAAAAACTACTTTTCCAAGCCGATTTCATCAGCGGAAAACACAGCCTGGGAGAAGTGGTCATCGGTGGAGCCTATTTCGTTAGTAAGCATTGGGTGCTATCGGCGGGAATTCAAATTCCGACCTTCAACAGCCAATCTCAACCGGCATCGGTCTTTGAATTAACCTACGTCCCTTAACTATTTCTTTTTCGGAGAAACTGCCGGAGTGGGCGCCACCACATTGCTATCCAAACGCGCGTTTTTGGCTAAATCCTTCTGCAAACTATCGATCGAGGCGATGATGAATTTCACTTGCGCATGCGGCAAATTGCTCTGATCTGCGATGGCCTTGATATTATTTAAGTTGTTCCAGTGGTAGTTGATGGTTGGCTCCGCCACACGCATCGTAATAAACTTCTCTGCCGCAAACGAAAAAAGGGCGAAAGACGCCGTAACGAATAATAACTTTTTCATGGTATGATATTAACTAGGAATGAGGGCCAAACTTACAAAAATTTAAACTAAAACATGAGTATAATAAGCTCTTTGCCCGCTTTAATCATTGTTATTTAGTTTGTTGATGAAGTGTAATTCAGAAAACACCGCCCGAAATTCGAGTGGTGTTTTTTATTTCAGCAACTCGAAATATTGCGCCACAAAATAGCCATTTTCAATCTTCCCTTGCACACGCGCTTTACGTACCGCCATGCAAAATCCGTCAGCAGCATGTGCATCCCCGTGATCATCCAATCCCGTCCCTTTCACCTCATAGGCTATCCCTGATTTCTTGACAGCCAAATAACAGCCCTTTTTACTCATTTGAAAATTACAGGAGCCACAAGAAGCTTCTAACGTATCCACTGGCAACTTGGGATTAATTTTGCCAAAAGGCCCCTCAGCCCAAGTAGTAAATGAAAGAAGGAGAAATCCGAATACGTACTTTTTCATGGAAGATATTTTTTCTGCAAAATTAACCTTTACTTTGGGCGAGCAAATGATTTTTCACATGAATTGGATAAAAGAATTTAAGGCCTTCGCCATCAAAGGTAATGTCATCGAACTGTCGGTCGCCGTAGTGATCGGAGCGGCCTTTTCCAGCATCATTAATTCACTCGTTTCAGATATCATTACCCCACTCATCCTGACC
>JBJTMZ010000235.1:0-2927 GCA_046073805.1 Aquirufa sp. | reverse complement strand
AGGAAGAATCACGCTTTACCTGCTGCTTTTCCAAACTCTCCAAATAATGAACCGCCTTAATTCGCAACTTGGTCAATGTTTCGATGAGTTGGGCCTTCTCTCGTCGGAACTCCCCGACTGAATAATGCAACGAATAAAATTGATTCAGCGCATCGAATATATCCGAGGTTTGATACAAGAGTCCTGAAGTTGGCGGAAATAAACTCAAGGCAATCCCCTTCGGAGTTTCTAATATAGAAAAAGTTGGAGATTCCATTGAATCTATGGTTGACTGAAGCAAAGCCCATTTACCCTGCAACGACTGATTTTCATACCCTTGCGCCAATAAATAAGCGGCTCCCTCCTTTCCTAAAGTCGGGTACAAGGCCATCCAATCTCCATCCGCTTCGATGAATGCTGCTTCACTTTGATCAATCTGACGGTCCAGAAGGTCCAACTGGATATCAAAATCCTTTCCCAAACGCTTCTGAAACTGCGCGCGATGTTCACCGGCTTGAAACAAAATCACATTGGAGCGATTCCCAAACATCTTCAATACCAAGACTTGCTCACCTAAAAAATATAATCCTATGGCTCTTTCATTGTCGAATACGCGAACATCCTGTACTTCGTGCAATAACAAATCCGAGAATAAATCCACCGAATTCCGACCCGCACGATGAAACTCCGAAGGGAATTGCATGCTCGAAAATTGGGAGCCAAAACTGCATTTGATCCAAAAATCCAAGCCATTTTGACGCTCAAATCCAATCACCAATTCATCCTTCTCCTGCGAAAAACATTGCTTGAGACGCGCATACGTCAAAATTTGACGAAGCTCCCGCGCAAGAATTCGTAGGAAAAAATGATTGTTATGCATAAATTTAATTTTTCAAACGTGCATGTCCATTCCCGATTCCTACCTTTCCATTTCTCAACCCGCCGAGGGACTCTACAAAGATAAAGGAAGTAAATTCATCGGATATGTATTTCCCGTGAAAGATCTCGATAATATCAAGGAACAGATAAATTCCTTAAAGGAATTGCATCCGAAGGCTCGTCATGTATGCTATGCGTATCGTCTTGGGTTTAGCCCCGAAGAGGCTCGTTCTAATGATGATGGCGAACCGTCCGGTTCTGCTGGCAAGCCCATGCTGAATACGATTTTGTCGGCCAATCTACATTATACGCTCGTTGCAGTTGTCCGATATTTTGGCGGCACCTTATTAGGCGTTCCGGGTTTGATACATGCCTACAAAGAAGCGAGTCTAGCCGCTTTGGCCGAATCAAACATTATCGAAATCGAACCGATGATCGAACTTGAACTTCGCTTCAACTACCCGCAGATGAATGAGGTTATGAAGGTCATCAAAAAATACCCCATTCAAATCATCGCGCAGGAGGTGAATAATGCTTGTTGGTACCAAGTCAGTTTTCCCCAACGAATTGCCACAGAAGTTCAACAAGCCTTTGAAAAGGCCTTGGAATCCTATTAAAATCAATAAATTGATAAAGTGATATATTTATCAGTTTATTAAATTAGTAAGTCAAATTTACCTCTCAAATTCGGGCATATCTTTTCTAAATGCCCACAGTACTTCGAAATAAAGGATGGCGTGTTTTTTTCTACTCCAATGAGGGTTATGAACCCATGCATATTCATGGCATCAAAGGAGAAACTGAGGTAAAATATTGGATTAATCAAAAATCGAATATGATTTCCTATGCAAATTCATTTAATTTGACACCAAGTCTGAAAAGAGAATTTGAAGAAATTATCTTAAAAAATCTTTCGTTGATTATTTCCTCGTGGAATTCACATTTCAACTATTATCAATAAAGGAAAATGAAATCAAATCAATCGCATATTCAACAAATTGAATTTGAAGGAAACTTTCTGGTTATTACTGTCAATAGGCAATGCACAAGCTATGCCTTACATGAGATTTCGCCTAAACTACTTTACGCCTCAGAAAAAGAACGAAATACGTTTCAAATCAGCCCCTCGGGTCTTGGGATACATTGGCCATTGATCGACGAGGATCTTTCATTCTCAAATTTATAATCCTACTCCCTTTCCCCTTCGCCCTCGATTCATTAGATTTGTTTTTCGCATACCTATGCCAAAAACTAAACCTATGAATTTTTATAAAATCTACCGCGTCGATGGCGGAATTCAAATTGAGAATAGTCAAGCCTCCTCGACAAACGTCATCAATCAGCCTTGGGATGATTTCATCAATCAAGCTAATCTATTCGATTTCTGCCAAAAACAGGATTACCCAACCAAACTGGGAAAAACAATTACTCCCATCGAATCCCAAGAAATTTGGGCCGCAGGGGTAACCTATTTACGGAGCAAAGTGGCCCGCATGGAAGAATCCAAAGAATCCGGCGGGGATACCTTTTACGACAAGGTGTATGATGCCCAAAGACCCGAAATTTTCTACAAAGGCAACAAATTACGGGCCGTCGGAAACCAGGGTCTCGTGCGCATTCGCAAGGATTCCGCTTGGAATGTTCCCGAACCTGAACTAACCCTTTTCATTAATAAACACCATCAGATTGCCGGATACCTCATCGGAAACGACATGAGTTCACGCGACATCGAGGGCGAAAATCCGCTCTATCTGCCACAAGCCAAAGTATACGACGCCTCCGCGGGAATTGGACCTTGTCTTTTGGTAACTGATCAAGCCTTAGCTCCTGAGACAGGTATTTCGATGCGTATTTATAGGGACCAACAAGAAGTTTTCCAAGGTGCGACGCAGATCTCGCAGATGAAAAGAACCCACGCGGAACTCGCCGAATACCTGACCCGCGAAATGTCCTTTCCACAAGGTGCCTATCTGATGACCGGAACATGTATCGTACCCGACCCTCCCTTTACCTTACAAGCCCACGACGAAATACACATACAAATCGAACCCATCGGAACGCTTATCCAA
>JBJTMZ010000234.1:0-5678 GCA_046073805.1 Aquirufa sp. | reverse complement strand
CCGGGCATTCCTTCTCACAGAAATCAATCAATTTTGCGAAAATCGCTGGGGCCTCAGCCCCGCGGTTGGTGAATTCAAAAACGCGAATTCCTCCGTCATAACATGCCTTCAAGACGTTTTGAGCAATGCCCAAATCGGAATTGAAAAACAAAGGTACTATCGGTGTTTCAGCGATTCGTTGGTAAACAACTGTGGAACTATTTCTGGCCATGTTTATCGGTTTAAACGACCACTCAAGTCGCCTTTCATTACTATTTCAATTTCATCCAAATTCGCGAGGTTGATGTCGCCTTCGATCGTATGTTTTAACGCCGATGCCGCTACGCCAAACGCCAAGGATTTCGCCTCATCCATATAGATCAAATTCCCATAAATGTATCCCGCCATGAATGCGTCACCGCCCCCAATTCGATCCACAATTTGAGAAATTTCAACGGTATCTGATTTCAAAACGTCTTTGCCATCAAATGACATCGCCGAAAGCGTATTTTGCGAGGCAGAGATTTGACCTCGCTTCGTGTTGATAATCTTCTTCAAGCGCGGGAATTGGGCCATGATTTGCTTACAAATAGAATGCCAACCGCTCTTCGTGCTGCCATCCGGCACAATGCCCAAAATGTCTTCCGCATCTCCCTTGCCGCACACGATGATATCACAACCCTCAATAAGCTCAGGCATTACTTCTTGGACAGACTTGCCGTATTTCCACAAATTTTTGCGGTAGTTCACATCCGCGGAAACCGTGATTCCCATCGCATTTGCGACTGAAATCGCTTCGCGTAATGCTTGTGCGGCGGATTCCGAAATAGCCGGGCTGATGCCTGTCCAGTGAAACCAACACGCATCTTTGAAAATCTCTTGCCAGTTAAATTCCGAAGGACTCAAATTAGCAAAAGCCGAATCCGCCCGGTCATAAGTCACTTTGCTCGGACGCATTGCCGCACCAAATTCCACAAAGTAAAGACCCAAGCGACCCTCGCCATAAACGATATCTGAGGTATCAACACCTACCTGTGCATAATAACCTGTCGCTGCTTTGCCTAGCTCATTCGCCGGAAAGCGCGTCACGTGTTTTGCGGGTATTCCCAAATGCGCCAAACTTCCGGCTACATTCGCCTCACCGCCGCCATAGGTAATGTTAAATGATTGTGTCTGTATAATACGGCCATAGCCCGGAGGACTTAAACGACCCATAATCTCACCAAACGTGACTACTTTTTTCATGCCTTATTCAAAATTAAAAAACGACGAGGCATTCTTGTACGAGATGTCCTCAACCAATTTTCCTAACCAAGCGATGTCGGCTGGCAATTCACCATTTTCCACATCTTGGCCGAGTAAATTACACAAGATTCTTCTAAAATACTCATGTCTTGGGAAAGATAAGAAACTCCGAGAGTCCGTTAACATACCAACAAAGTGGCTCAACATCCCCATATTCGATAAAGCATTAATCTGCTTCTCCATCCCGTCTTTTTGATCCAAGAACCACCAGCCTGAACCGAATTGCATCTTCCCTACGATCGTTCCGTCTTGGAAATTGCCGGTCATGGTTGCCAACAACTCATTGTCGCGCGGGTTCAAGTTGTAAAGAATGGTTTTGGCCAATTGGTTAGTTGAATCCAAGTGATTCAAGAATGCCGATAGGGGACGAGCTTGCTCAAAATCACCGATCGAATCAAAACCCGTATCAGGTCCTAAGGCACCCAAAAGACGCGCATTGTTGTTACGAATCGCACCCAAATGGAATTGTTGGGTCCAGCCACGCGCATGATCCAAATGAGCAAAATATACGAGCATGGCCGATTTGAATTGCCATTTCTCCTTTTTACTTATCAACTTACCTGTGATTAATCGATCGAAAATCAATTCAATCTCCTCATTCGTAAATTCCTCCGCATAGATATGCTCCAGGCCGTGGTCACTCAAACGACAACCCGCCTCATGGAAGAAATCATGGCGCGACTTGATCGCAGCCTTGTAATCGGCCAGGTTACGGATTGTTTGCCCAGCTGCTTTTGCTAACGCATTTACGTATTCTACGAACACAATTTCGTCATCTACCCCCATCGCCTTGTCGGGACGGAAAGTAGGCAACACCTTAATCGAAAATCCACTGGCCGCGATTTGCTTGTGATAGCTCAAATTATCAATCGGATCATCTGTCGTACACAAGGCTTTCACATTCATCTTGAGCAACAAATTACGAACCGAGTATTCCTTGGTGCGCAACAAGGCAGAGCAATGATCATAAATACGTTTGGCAGAATCTTTGTTCAATAATTCGGTTACACCAAAATAGCGTTGCAATTCCAAATGCGTCCAATGATACAATGGATTACGCATCGTATACGGAACTGTCTCCGCCCATTTCATGAACTTCTCCTCATCGCTGGCATTTCCGGTGATGTACTTTTCGTCCACCCCATGCGCACGCATCGCACGCCATTTGTAGTGGTCGCCATATAGCCAGATTTGCGTGATATTATCGAATTGCTTGTCCTCCGCGATTTGTTCGGGTACCAAATGATTATGGTAATCGATGATCGGTTGTTTGGCAGCAAACTCATGATACAAGGTCTGCGCTGTGGGCGATTGCAATAAAAAATCTTCGTTTAAAAATGCTTTCATATTTGCTTATATGTATTTCTGTACCGCTGCTTCAAAGCCAGGAAGGGTACTTAAATCTTCTCCCCAAAGGCTCTTATCTGCTAATACCTTATTCAAATTAAAATCCTTCCAGGCCTCGTAAAAGTACCCAGCATGGTCGCAATTAATCGGATATAATTCCCCATTGGAATCCCCGAAATATTTGCCATTCTCCTCCTTCACCGCATGCATGAATTGCAAGTAAGCCGCAAAGCCCATGGCGAATAATTCTGGCGCCTTGCCGAATTCCTTGTAGTAATTGACCAACAATGGAATATTACGCATCCGCATCTTGGTCGTATACTGTACCGTGATATCAATTAATTTATGATTTATGAACGGGTTTTTGAATCGGTCTAATACCGCCCGGCCGAAACGGTCCGCGACCTTAAAGTCCATCTTGTATGGAATAGCTAAAGCCAATTCGCTCAACATCAAGTTCATCACCAATTTGCTCAAATAGTTATTAGCCATCGCATCCTTCACCAAACGAAAACCTAATAAATACGACATTCCACACATCAACGAGTGCGTTCCGTTCAAAAGACGAAGTTTCAATTCCCGATAGATTTCGATGTCTTCCGCAATCACGACGCCGGCATCCGCTTTGGCAAAGCTCAATACTTCTTTGACGCGAGATCCTCCTTGAATTGCCCACAAACGATATACCTCCGAAACAATGATATTCTTATCTTCATAGCCCACCTCCGAACAAATCGAAGCAGCCGTTTCCGCATCCGGAGCACCCGGTACAATGCGATCTACTAAGGAATTACAGAAATCATTTTCTGTGGCCAACCACGTCATGAAATCGGCGGGTAATTGATGATCTGCGGCCAACTTCAATACGATATCTTTCAATACATCGCCATTGTTGATAATGAGTTCCGTGGGAATAATTACCATACCCGTTTTAGGGGCGCCCTTGAAATGATTATAGCGAGCCACTAAAAAGGCTAATAATTTCGCTGGAAATGACTTTGGGCAAGCAGTATCAATTGGATCATTCGCATGGTATTGAATACCTACCTCGGTTGTATTCGAAATAATCACCTGCATATCAGGGCTTTGCGCGCAAGCTAAAATATCAGCCCAAGCGGTAGCCGCCGTGAGGGTACGTGAAATGGACGCGTTTATTAATGTCTCCTCGATGGCAACGCCTTCCTCAATTCCTTTGATGCAATGGGTGAATAAACCATCTTGTTCAGTAAATGCATCGGCACCTGGTCGGTCGGTCGACTTAACCACCACCACACGCCCCTTGAATTGACCCGCATTATTTGCCTTATCGATAAAAAAATCACAGAGTCCACGTAACAAGACTCCAGTACCAAACTGTAATACTTTTTCTGGGTAGTCGAAGACCGCAGGGTTCGGTTTTTGAACCGAAATTTTGGATGAAAATCCTGCTGCTAAATTTTGTTTGTTTAAGATGGCCATGCCTTATGATAGGGTTGTTCTTTCCTCTTAAAAGGCTATATAAACCCATTTTTACCCAAAAAGCCCGAAAATTTTCGGGCTTCGGGAAGAATAAAAAATTTAAAACGATTACGCTTCGCCTATTGGCCCATTATAATTCATGGGAAATTGGAAACCTGCATCGCTTCCATCCTTATTTATGGGGCCAAAACTATCTTCGTAGCGTTGTACATTCTCTTGCAAAGCCTGTAATAATCGGTAAGCATGGTCGGGTGTCATCACCACACGGGACTTCACTTTGCCCTTCGGGATACCCGGTAAAATGCGAATAAAATCCATCACAAATTCCGATGGGGAATGGGCGATCAACGCCAAATTCACATAAGCGCCTTCCGCTAAATCTTCCGGCAATTCAATATTCAATTGGTTCTCTTCTGTGGGATTTTCCATAAGCTATTTTTATAAGTTTTGAATTTACAAAAGAGCAAGGATAGATTAAACCAATTCCCCATTTTGTTTTGAATAGAGATTAAAATAGGCTTCGCCTTTTTGCATTAAATCGGCATGTGTTCCAGATTCGATGACAGTTCCCGCTTGGATGACATGTATGCAATCGGCCTCTTGGAATTGAGTTAAGCGATGACTGATGCAAACGACTGTTCTAACATGAGAACGAATAACCTGTAGGATTTTTCGTTCAGCTGAACTATCCAACCAGGCTGTGGCCTCATCCAAAAGGATTACTTCCGGTTGGAGATATAACGCCCGCGCAATTCCCAAGCGTTGTTTTTGTCCGCCCGATAAAGCCATCCCATTTTCGCCTAAACCTGTCTCATAACCGTGCGCCAATCGCAAAATGATTTCATCGAGCCCCGTGATTTCAGCCACATGCCGTATTCGTTCTTTATCTGGGTTAGCATCCCCCAAGGCAATATTGCTATGGAAGTTGCCATCAAATAATTCGATTTCTTGAGGTACGAAGGCCATTTTTTTACGAAGCGCAACGCTAGAAATAGTTTGTATGTCCTCATCATCCCACAAAATTTTACCCGATTGCGGCGTATAGACTTTCATTAAAAGCTTGAGTATCGTACTCTTCCCAGAACCACTTTCGCCAACAATCCCCGTGTACGAACCCAAAGGAATGGATAGCTTAACTCCCACTAAAATTGACCTTCTAAATCCAAAACGAAAACCAACTTGTTCCAATCTGATTTCTTTTTGAAGTTCGTTAGGTGGTGATTGACCCAGTTTCTCGGTTTCTTGATCGAGGATATCATGGAGTCGCTCGCTGGCAATTCGGGCGGATTGTATCGCTTGATTCGCCTGAACCAATTGAGCGATGGTCCCCGAAAAATAACCATAAAGTGCAAAGAGGGCGAACAATTCCCCAAGACTCAATGCCTCATGCATCACGAATTCCCCTCCCTTCCATAGCAGTAATAGGGTAAAAAGGGATCGAATTCCCTGCGATAATAATTCCGTAGAAAAGTTGACTCGCTTGGAATCCTGTACAGTATCCAACAGCGAATTCATTAATCGTTCACCCTTCTCCATAAATAAGGCCTGTGCCCTAAACATTTTTAAGGTTCTGACTTTGCTTAAGCTCT
>JBJTMZ010000233.1:0-3254 GCA_046073805.1 Aquirufa sp. | reverse complement strand
GCACGTAAACGTGCATAATCCCAATCACGCGAATAAGCTGATGCCCCGCAAATGATCAATCTTGGTTTCTCTTTTGCTGCGGTAGCCTCTACTTTGTCCCAATCGATTAAACCTGTTTCCTTTTCTACGCCATAAAAGAAGGCTTGGAAATATTTTCCCGAGAAGTTTACGGGAGATCCGTGTGATAAGTGACCGCCAGGCGATAAAATATTAGGTTTTGATTTATCGCACGGCGGTCACTTATCACACGGATCTCCGGTAAATTTCTCAGGAAAATATTTTCAAGCCTTCTTTTACGGCGTAGAAAAAGAAACGGGATTAATCGACTGGGACAAAGTAGAAGCGACCGCAGTAAAAGAGAAACCAAGATTGATCATTTGCGGTGCATCAGCTTATTCACGTGACTGGGATTATGCACGTCTTCGTGCCATTGCAGATCAGGTGGGTGCAATTTTATTGGCCGATATATCTCACCCATCCGCTTTAATTGCAAAAGGTCTATTAAACAACCCGATGCAACATTGCCATATCGTAACAACGACAACACACAAGACACTTCGTGGACCTCGCGGTGGTTTGATCATGATGGGAAATGATTTTGAGAACCCATTCGGTTTTAAGACACTAAAGGGTGATTTGAAATTAATGTCGGCATGTCTTGACGGCGCCGTGTTCCCAGGAACGCAAGGTGGTCCGTTAGAGCACGTGATTGCTGCGAAAGCGATTGCGTTTGGTGAGGCATTAACGCCAACATTCGAAACGTATGCGAAGCAAGTGCAGTCAAACGCACAGGCGATGGCGAAAGCATTCTTAGCGAAAGGATATGATATTATCTCCGGAGGTACAGACAACCACTTGATGTTGATCGACTTGCGTCCAAAGGGATTAAGTGGAAAATTAGCTGAAAACACGTTGATTCAAGCGGATATCACGATTAATAAAAACATGGTACCCTTTGACGACAAATCACCGTTTGTTACTTCGGGTATGCGTGTAGGTACTGCGGCGATGACAACACGTGGATTGAAGGAATCAGATATGTCACAAATTGTGGACATGGTTGATAAGGCTTTGATGAACCACGACAATGAAGCGGTCTTAAAAACAATTAAAGGTGAAGTAAATGAATGGGTAAAGCAATTCCCATTATATCTATAATAAACGAAAATGGCATTAGATCAAGATTGGGACGATGAATTAGACGAGGAGAAAGACGGGACCGAAATGTCCTTTCTGGATCACCTGGAGGAGTTGCGCTGGCATATCATCCGGTCCATTGCCTCTATCTTGATTTTTACCATTGCGGCCTGGATTTTCCGAAATGAAATTTTCGGTATCATCATCATGGGTCCCACCAAAGTAGACTTCTGGACGAATCAAGTTCTATGTCGTTTGGCGGATGTGACAGGGATGACAAGTCTCTGCATGCAACAAGCAGATTTCATCTTGCAAAGTCGGGAAGTTTCCGGTCAATTCATGATGGCCTTGACGCAGTCGATTATTGTGGGGTTGATGTTTGCCTTCCCTTATGCCTTTTACGAGGTTTGGCGGTTCATTCGTCCAGGTCTTAAGTCCAAAGAACTAAAAGCCGCGCGCGGCGCCGTTTTCTGGGTATCCATGTTGTTCTTCATCGGGGTTTCCTTCGGCTATTTTGTCGTTGCACCCATGGCGATTAATTTCTTGGCCAATTTCAAATTGGATCCATCCATTCAAAACCAATTTGACATCAACGATTATATTTCCTTGTTGTCCATGTTAACACTAGCCTGTGGACTAACCTTCCAATTACCCATGATTGCCTTCGTGTTGTCGCAGGTAGGAATTTTAACGCCTTCCTTCATGCGCGAATACCGCAAGCATGCCTTAATCGTCATCTTGTTAGTGGCAGCGATTATTACGCCATCGCCGGATGTGATTTCCCAACTGTTGGTCGCTTTCCCATTATTTGGGTTATATGAGATCAGCATCATCGTTTCGGGCCGAGTATTGCGCAGAAAAATGCGTGAAGAAGCTGCAGAAGCAAACGACTAATACCTTATGAATTATCTATCGGCGGAAAATATTTCGCGTAATCTTGGCGAACGCTGGGTGTTTAAAAACCTGTTTTTCGGCTTGCAGAAAGGCGAAAAAGTTGCGCTCATCGGAAAAAATGGAACGGGCAAAACGACCTTGATGGAATCCATCATGGGCATGCAATCCCCCGATGAAGGTAAGATTACAATCCGCAAGGGAATTCGCGTTGGATACCTCCCTCAAAACCCGATTTTTGAAGAGAATGAGCGTGTCTTGAATTACCTTTTCTCCGACGATCTTCCAAGCGCAGTAGCCATCAAGGCCTATGAAAAAGCAATGCTTTCGGGTGATCCCCAAGAGCTTGAAGATTCCTTTGCGCTGATGGAAGCGAATAATGCCTGGGATTACGAGGCGCGCGCTAAGCAAATTATTACCCGCTTAGGGATTCCGGATGGGGACCAACAAGTTTCTACCTTATCCGGTGGTCAAAAGAAGCGTCTTTCGCTGGCTAAATTATTGATCGAAAGTCCAGATATTATGATTCTGGATGAGCCGACCAACCACTTGGATATCGAGACGATTGAATGGCTAGAAGGTATTTTATCTGGGCCAAATGTTACCGTTTTGGTCGTATCCCACGACCGCTATTTCCTCGATAAAGTATGTAATAAAATGATGGAGCTTGCCAATGGCTCCATCTATACCTACGAAGGGAATTACGGCTATTTCCTAGAGAAAAAAGCGGAACGTGAAGCATCGGAAGCGAGTACGGTCGCCAAGGCCAAAAACCTTTATCGCAAAGAATTAGAATGGATGCGTCGCCAACCCAAAGCGCGTGGAACCAAAGCCCAATACCGAATCGATGCATTTGCCGAAACGGAAGAAGTGGCCCATCGCAAAGTCGATGATAGCAAGTTGGAGCTGAATATTCAAATGTCCCGTTTAGGGAATAAAATCATTGAAATCAACCACCTGAAAAAGGCCTGGGGCGAGAAGAAAATCGTCAATGATTTCACCTATACCTTTAAGAAAAAAGATCGCATTGGTATCGTTGGAAAAAACGGTGCTGGGAAGACTACCTTTCTTCAATTATTGACCGGTTTGGAACAACCAGATTCAGGAACCATCGATCCCGGGGAGACCTTGGTCATTGGTTATTACACCCAATTACCCTTCGAATTCAAGCCGGAACAACGGGTAATTGATACCATCACGGAAATTGCGGAGGTGATTCCCTATGG
>JBJTMZ010000232.1:0-2886 GCA_046073805.1 Aquirufa sp. | reverse complement strand
ATGGAATGTCGCATACATATCAAACTCCTTCCGACATTGTAAATAGGGTCTCGAGGAAAGTGGACAAAGCGGCAAACCGCCCTGATAAAACTGTCCATAATTCTCCAGAGTCGCCAAAGTGATACCTCCGCCCATGGAATGTCCCACCATGAAAGTCGAATCCGGTTGGCCCATTTTCTTGATAAAGGCCTGACGTAATTCTTCCGTCGCATCGACGCCTTCCGCCAAGGCAAAACCTTGAATTGGATAGTCGGACGCCGCAATGGCAAAACCACGATCTAAAAATGGCTTCAAGCGTTGGGCTAATTGCGCATTCGCACTATTCGGGGGTGTACCCATAAATTGATAGCCATGCGCATACATAATCAGTTTTTTATTCCAATTGGCCGGAATGTGTACCTGATAATCCCCGCCCTTTAATTTACCGAGGTCGACGGCCTTTTGCGCCATTACGCTGATGGAAAAGCAACAAAATAATAGGATACGGTATATCATAGTAGTTTATAAATTCGAATTTTCACGGCGTCTGGCATACGCTCACCCGTGCAAACAAAAATGGTGTCATTAATCCAGGCATACTTGCTTGTTAGGGACGTTTCCAATTTAGGGATAGCTCGAAAATAGTATTGGGATGCATCCACCTTTTCACCACGGGCAATGCGCGCCGCTACATCAGGAGTCGCCACCCGCACCCCAATATTTTTCACATATATTATGGAGCCATCGTCTGCCTTAAATTGATAATGTGCTTCCAATTCCGCGACACCATCTTTTCTGACTACTTGCCAGTCGGCCCCGCCATTAAAAATCTCCCCCTTGATCCCCGGTCCTTCCACGGTGCCTCCGATAATCGGAATGATTCGTCGGGTACCATGCGCTGTTTCCCCTACACTGAGTGCTGGGCTAAGTTTGACTTGCAATTCACAGAAAAATTCGAGTTTCGGGGCGTCTTGAGCAAAGATTGACCCCATGCTGCAAAACAGCAAAATGATAATTTTCTTCATAGGTTTAGGATATACTTCATGCCTAAAATTCTTTTACCAATCCTAGGTTTGCCAAAGCTAACGGGTTTTTAGGAATTTTACACGGGATAAATCCATTTTATCAGGATTTTGGCAGGTCCTATTACGTGAAAAGCACTAACTTCGCGATACGCTGACGGGGTCTGGGACCACCGGCAGCGTATAAGCCGACTATGAAAAAATTAATCTCTGCAGTATTGCTCCTGTGCATTTCGTTTATTGGATTTGCGAAAAGCCCACTCCCCCGAACCATCGTAACCACCGACGGTGAAATTGACGATGTCGACACCTTCATCCGGATGTTGATGTATTCCAATGAATATCAGTTGGAAGGGCTCATCTATTCCAGTTCCATGTGGCATTACAAGGGCGATGGTAAAGGAACGAAATTCATCTCCGAGATGGAGATGACCCGAAAAATGTATGGGGAGAAGACCGATCTGCGGTGGCCGGGGGTCAACTGGATTCAGGAGTTAGTAAAAGCCTACGCACAGGTTCACCCAAATCTCCTGTTGCATGACAAAAATTATCCGAGCCCTACGTATTTGACTAGTTTGGTAAAAGTGGGTAACATCGACTTTGAGGGCGAGATGGAACAAGTGACTGAGGGATCGGAATGGATTAAGGCGAAGCTGCTCGACAAAGATCCCGAGCCTATTTACCTTCAAGCATGGGGTGGAACAAATACGATCGCGCGGGCATTGAAGTCGATCGAAGAACAATACCAATCCGATAAAAACTGGCCAACAATCAAAGCCAAAATTTCCCAAAAAGCCATCATCTATACGGTGATGGACCAAGACGCGACCTATAAAAACTACATCGGGGGGCATTGGCCGCAGATTCGCGTATTCTACAATGCGCATCAATTTGGCAGTTTCGCGTATCCTTGGAAACGCATTATGCCTAAGGCCACGCAGCCCTATTTCGAAGGCGCTTATATGGCGAATCGAATTATTTTAGACCATGGGCCGCTTTTAAAAATGTATTACTCCTATGGAGATGGGCAGAAGCAGGCAGGCGATGATGAACACATTCATGGAGATATCACGAAAATAAAAAATGCTCAATGGGGTAATTTCTCACAATATGATTTCATATCGGAAGGCGACTCACCAGCCTTTTTGCACCTGGTGGATGTCGGCTTAAATAACTTAAACAACCCCTCGTATGGCGGTTGGGGCGGACGGTTTGTTCAGGCCAAAGACAACCCTTACCGTTTTGAGGACAATGAAGAAGCGGCAGATTTCAATCCGGAAACCGGGAAAATGGATATCAATTATTCACAGACGCGCTGGCTAATTGCTGCACAAGAAGATTTTGCGGCTCGGGCTGATTGGTGCATCAAATCCTATGCGGATGCGAACCATGCCCCACAAATAACGGTGAAGGAAGGAATGAATTTAACGGCATCGCCCGGACAAAGCCTGACCTTGCACCTGGAAACTCGAGATCCGGATCGTAATGGGGTGACCTTATCGGCTTGGCCATATCCGGAGGCAGGTTCTGGGAAAGCGGAAGTCCAATTAGCGGGGTTAGAGGCCAAGGTGACGATACCTGCAACGGCCAAAAAAGGTGACAGTTTTCATGTGGTCATCGAAGGTACCGATCAAGGAAAACCGGCCTTAACGAGATACCGACGGGTGGTCATTCGTATACGTTAAATCGCTTCAAATTCCCCGCGATCTAGATTTTTTCGAACCTCACCAGCTTTAAAGCATTTGCCATTCATGGAGATATAAACACCTGGTGGAAGCATTTGCACGAAGGCAAGCGCACTACCGAGGTTAAACATCCCGTCGGAGCTTCCGAATTTATACGGGACCATGGCACCCGTTAATACGATGGTTTTATCGGTAATTTG
>JBJTMZ010000231.1:0-7313 GCA_046073805.1 Aquirufa sp. | reverse complement strand
AATAAGCTCTTTGCCCGCTTTAATCATTGTTATTTAGTTTGTTGATGAAGTGTAATTCAGAAAACACCGCCCGAAATTCGAGTGGTGTTTTTTATTTCAACAATTCGAAATATTGCGCCACAAAATAGCCATTTTCGACCTTTCCTTGAACTCGAGCTTTTCGTACCGCCATGCAAAAGCCATCTTTGGCATGGGCATCCCCGTGATCATCTAATCCCGTCCCTTTCACCTCGTATGCTAGCCCTGATTTCTTAACCGCCAAAAAGCAGCCCTTCTTACTCATCTGAAAATTACAAGAGCCACAAGATGCCTCTAAAGTATCCACAGGAATACTTGGGTTAATTTTTCCAAAAGGCCCTTGAGCGAAACTAGCAAAGGAAATAAGTAGTAAACCGAATAAGTACTTTTTCATGGAAGTAATTTTTTTCTGCAAAATTAAGGTTTACTTTGAGGGAGCAAATGATTTTACGCATGAATTGGATTAAAGAATTTAAGGCCTTCGCCATCAAAGGAAATGTCATCGAACTATCAGTCGCCGTGGTAATCGGAGCGGCTTTCTCAAGCATCATCAATTCGCTCGTCTCCGACATTATTACGCCACTCATCCTGACCCCTGCTATTGAGGCCGCGGGTGTCGCCGACATCGATAAGCTCTCCTGGGGTGCCGTCAAATATGGTAAATCCCTCGCAGCTATTATCCAATTCATCCTCATATCCTTTGTCCTCTTTGCCATCATCAAAGCCATCAATAAGGTCAACCTCGTCGATGTACCCAAAGAAGAAAAAAAGAAGGACCCCCAAGTCGAGTTACTGAAAGAAATCCGCGACCTGCTCAAAAAATAAGCTTACTGAGCAATTAATTCCAGGGCTTGGGGATTTTTCACGGTCGAAGCCTTCGTCTCCACGTCAAGTTGCATGATCTGATTTCCCGACTGGAATTTGGGCCATTCCGGTAGTCCCTTGCCATTCGGATTTCCCGTTTTAGCAAAATTCACCCAATAGGCAGCGATCTGTTTCGCGAGTTGGAAATCAACCAATTCAAACGGTCGGCGGACCGTCGCCAAATTATCATAGGCATAAGGAACCTCTCCCGTGTGGAAAGCCCCATTGCGCGATTCGGGCGTATATCCTGGTACTTGTCGGTTGAAATTATAGACATAAACAGGTGATTTTCCATGGGCCAACTGCGTCTTTGCCCAGAAAAACACCCCAGCCCCGAAACTTTCGTCCCGACTCAAATTTCGTTGGGAGGCAATCGCCTCCGCCTCATTCGTCGCAGGGTAATGCGTTAATAATTCGGTCGCTTTGGCGCCGTATTTTTTGGAGAAGTTTTGTTGGTATTCCGCCGCCGACAACCAACGGTTCATCACAAGGTCATCCGCGTTCCAGCCCATTAATAAATCCACCTCATTGTTTTGGTGTTGTTTATAGGCCTCCAACATATTCAAAGGCTCAACATACCCATCCAAATAAGGAGAACTCAAACCGCCAGGGCCTGCTAGAATCTCAGCCGCCGATTTCGCGCGCAATTCTGCCAGGTTCTTCGCCCCTAATTTTTGGGCGAATTCAAGACCGATATTTTCTGCAGCCGCTTGCGTGAGGGTAGGTCGTCTGGCGCTTCGAATCATGGCACTGCCACTTTCCGCAATCGCCCGTTGGAATAAGCCCTTCGCCAACGGCGATGCGCAGAGGTAATTAACGGCAGAAGCGCCGGCCGATTGCCCCGCGATGGTAACTTGATTGGGGTCACCCCCGAAGGCCGCAATGTTTTCATTTACCCACTTCAAAGCAGCAATCATATCCAATAGACCATAATTCCCCGAAACTCCCGCAGCTGATTCCTTACTTAATTCGGGATGTGCCAAGAAGCCAAAGGGGCCTACGCGGTAATTGATACTGACGAAAACCACGCCTTTGGAGGCTGTTGATGCGCCATCATAAATGGGGCAAGCCGCGCCTCCACTACGATATCCGCCCCCGTAAATATAGACTAAGACGGGTTTCGGGGATTTGGTTTTTGTGTCACTCCAAACATTCAAATACAAACAATCCTCGCTGATGGGCGACTTGGGAATCAGAAACTCTTCCGACCAAAACTGAAAGGGTTTCGGCTCTGCTTGCATGGGACTCGGACCATAGGCTACACAGGATTTAACCCCTTGCCAAGGGCTTAAGGGTTGCGGAGCTTTCCAACGTAAATCTCCGACAGGAGGCTGCGCAAACGGAATACCCAAAAAGCGCTGAATCGTCCCAATTTTCTCTCCGGAAATCAGACCAAGTTTTGTTTTAACCTGTGGCGTTTGGGCCAAGGCAGAAAAGCTAATCAATACTAAGGCTAACAGTTTTTTCATTTGTTTATGGTTTAGGAGCTATTTTTCTTTCCCCTAGTATCCACAATGGGGCATTACCTGGCACATGCTTATCAGGCGATTTTTCCGTAAAGTTTCGAATATGTTCGACCGCCTCCGCAATGTCATCGGTAAACAAGATATGTTGAAAATCGGTCGCGCCAACTGTCTTTTGGTCGATCAAAGACTCAAAATAACGCATCAATTTTTCATGGTATTCCACACCCATGACCACCACGGGAAAGTTTTTCATCTTGCCGGTTTGGATTAGCGTTATGACTTCCACAAATTCATCCAAGGTCCCGAGGCCTCCGGGCATAATGACAAAACCGGAGGAGTATTTTCGTAATAATTCTTTCCGAACGAAGAAGTAACGGATGTTGACCATCCGATCTAAGTAGGGATTCGGATGTTGCTCAAAAGGCAGTTCAATATTACAACCCAGTGAAAGTGCGCCCGATTTCTTAGCGCCTTTATTCGCAGCCTCCATGATACCCGGACCGCCACCCGTCATGATGGCAAATCCCATGGTCCCGAGTTGGGAGGCGAGCTCCTCGGTAGTCTGGTAATAGACATCCGTTTCCTTATAACGAGCAGAGCCAAAAATGGTAATACAAGGCCCGATAAAATGCAGGTTACGGAAGCCTTTGATAAATTGAAAAAGCACTTGAAGCGAGAATAAAAATTCCTTCCAGCGGGAACGAGGACCGGCTAAAAAGGCGTGTTCAGAATTACCATTCATAGTTATTTCATTTGGAATCAAAACTAATGCTAATTTGTTTAGTTTTGTAAGAGTATCTAAAAAATCAAAATGAAAACCTACGAATTTCACGCGGCGGATTCGCGCGGAGCGGCCAATCACGGTTGGCTTCAAAGTTTCCACACCTTCAGTTTTGCCAATTATTATAACCCGTCACGCATCCATTTTGGGGCTTTGCGCGTGTTAAATGACGATACGGTTTCTGGAGGAATGGGCTTTGGCGAGCATCCCCATGACAACATGGAAATTATCAGTATTCCCTTGGAGGGCGACTTGGAGCACAAGGATAGCATGGGAAATACGACCGTGATTCGCAACGGGGATATTCAAGTGATGAGTGCGGGAACAGGGATTTACCACAGCGAATACAACCGCAATAAAGACGCAACCGTGAAATTTTTACAGATTTGGGTCTTCCCAAATAAGAAAAACGTCACGCCGCGTTACGATCAGATTACGATGAATCCAGCGGATCGCCAGAATCAGTTCCAACAGGTTTTATCGCCAAATCCGGAGGATGCAGGCGTTTGGATTCACCAAGATGCGTGGTTTCATTTGGGGAAATTTGATCAGGATTTTTCAGTCGATTATTCGATTAAAAAAGAAGGCAACGGTTTATACGTCTTCGTACTTTCAGGGGAATTCGAAGTGGATGGTCAGGTCGTGCAAACCCGTGATGGTTTGGGGATTCGCCAAGCATCGAATGTTTCATTTAAGGCACTAAGTCCCGGCGCCGAGGTATTACTCATGGAAGTTCCGATGCAAATCTAATGGTATGAAAACAGTCGCTGTGCTTGGGGGAAATGCGGATATCGTTGCACTTTTGGTGCGATTGATCAATAACTATGAATCAACGCAAGCGATTGGATTTTCCAGCGCGGAAGAATTCTTCTCCGCGCAGCCAAAATGCGATATCGTGTTGTTAAGTAGCAGTGTCACGGAAAGTGACGAGGCGCTGATTCGGGAAGGTGTCATGATTCCCGTGATTCAACATTTTGGAGGAGGAAGCGGGCTCTTACGCGCCGAGCTCCTCCCCCATTTAAGTTGATTTATTGAATACTCCACAGGATTCCCTGCTCGATTAATTTCAAATAGTCCGGATTTGCCCATACCGCCGCCGAGTGACCCATCGAGGTGTAAAAGCTCTTGCCCTTACCCACCGTGCGATACCACGCCACCGGGTGATTGGGTCCCATTCCAAAGTTCTTATCTGTCATCCAAAGCATATTGCCATTCGGAATAATGTTGTCCCCATTGATCGTGTACAAAACATTGACATCTTTGGGCGCATTAAAAAAGACATACCATTCGTCGGTATTGCTCCACTGTTTGGCTAGGTTTTGTGAAAAGAGGGAGTCGACATTCTCCGACAAGCGTACATCGGCTTGTTGGAACTGCGGATTCAGAGGGTGATGCGAAAATTTCGCACCCAAGAGGTTTTTCTCATACCAATCCCAACGGTGTGAATCATCCCCCGCACCGTGGATACCCATCAAAGAGCCACCTTCTTCCACGTATTTTTCCAAAGCGCTTTGTTGGTCGTCATTCAACACCCGACCCGTCGAGTTGTCAAAAATCACCAATTTAAATTGCTTCAATTGCTCCGGATTAAACACCCCGCCATCGGCCGTTTCATAGATAAATAATTGATGCTTTTCTCCAAGCTGTTTGATCAGTGGAATAGAGGCATCGATTGATTCTGCATGTCGGAAACCCGTCGTTTTCGTAAATACTAAAACTGCAGGTTTATCGGCCGGAAATTGAATGGCAGGCTTCTCCGTTTCATAACTTACCGGAAAGCCGTACTTTACTTTGTACATAAAAGTACCCAAAGCGACCGATAGCATCATGATGATGCAGAAGAGGGTCCAAGCTAAAATTTTAAAGAATTTTTTCATTTGTTTATCATTTTTATAATCGTTCGTTTCGTTTTTCCCATTTACCTTTGGCAATCCTATAAGGTTTGCCAAAGGTAGCAGATGGATTAGGCATCTAATAATCGACGATGGTAATTTATTTGGCCTAAATGATAGGCCAAATGCGACTCCAAATGGATAAAAATATAGCCATTCGTCTTCTCTTCCTCAAATATTTTTATGGGATAGATATCCGTTAGTTTTTCAGTCGGGAACTTTCCCAAAATCGAAAGGACAACTGGATGTATTTCATCAAGCATTTGCAATAATTTTTCCCGCGGAATATCTTTTGATGAAAACTCAGCTGGTCGATCGCGAATATAACCCGTGTTGCCATATACCGCCCCAAAAAAGGTATTTAAGTTTCCCATCAAATGCAGAAAAATATTCCCCCCCGAATTATTAATGCCTTCACTCACCTTCCATATTTGCGAATCCATGCGGTAAGATTCAATTTCTCTTTTGAGATTCTTTAAATCCCGATCATACAAGGCAACAAGTTCTGCTAACATCGTTTTAATTTTCAGTTTTTAGATAACGTTTTCGTTTTCCCAGAACTACCTTTGGCAAACCAGAAAGGATTGCCAAAGGTAAATAGGGGTTAATATTCAACCGCATAATCTCTCGGGAAGGGCTGCCCACTCCAGGCTTTTTTCTGGGTCCATTCGGTTTCAGGTCCCGACCAAAACGGATGATCCGCCTTTAGGCCCAAAGGCAAAAAGGCTGCCGAGGTCAAGTACATACTTCCGGTATTGGAATAGGTATCCGCCAAATTCGCTTGTTTAGCACCCACTAAACCCAAGGTCAACCAACCATCGCGATCGAATGTCGCGGGAACAAAGACACGCTTGAACACCGCGGTCAAGGCAGAGCGAACTTGGGCCGGGCTAATCTCCGATGGCAGGGCATTTTCCAAGGCTAATTTAGCCAAAGGTTGGAACAAGCCTACCCGGTAGGTCGATGAGCGGCCCACCACCAAAAAGGTCCCTTCCGGGGAGATGTATCGCTCTTGAAAACTCGCATAGCGCTGCATGCGTTTGTAGGCTAAATCAAAATCGGCTTGCGCTAATCGGCCTTTGGCGACATTCACCCGCATCACATCAATCAGCATGGGATGAATCACGAAGCCATTGTAATGGTCGAAATGAAATTTCTCGCCATCCTTGTACCAGCCATCGCCCACGTACCAAGACTGAATTTTAGCAATCGCCTGATCAATCCGCGCGGCATCAAAAGGTTTTCCGATGGAGAGCAGAAAAGTTTCGATCGTGGCGGCAAATAGTACCCAATTGTTATTGGGAGGTACGATTTGACGCATCATCGTAAATTCGCGAATGAAGTTCATTTTGGTTTCGGCCGACAAAGGTTCCCACAAGGCTTCGGGGGCAATCAAAAAAGCTTGGGCGATGAAGGCCGCATCCACGAGTGGCTGTTTGGACGTGGGAGAACCCCAATACAAATAGTCGGGACTTAAGGGATTCGCGGCATGGCTTAAGCTGGCCAGGGCTTGGGCTTTCATTCGCCGACGAATATTGGTCTCCTCCCGAGCCGCCCACGAACTCTCATCATCCGCTAAGGCTAAAAAGGGTCCGATACCGATCAACATCCGACCGAAAGCCTCCATGTAGGCAACCTCCGAGGGACGCTTATCCCAGGTGAGACTGAAGGCAATGGTCATGTTTTTGCGAAGCTCCCCTTTGGACATATTCTTCAAGACGGGGGCGGAAATTTTATCCAATAAATTTACCCAATAGGCACGGTCACTGGCTGAGTCAACGATGTTTTCACGCTTAGTCGGGAAAAAAGAAAATGAACTAATCAGAGACGACCATTGAATGAATTTTCTGCGTTGCATAGGTTTAGGTTTGAACTACTAATTTACCGGAATAAATTAAAAAAAGCGTGTAGATTTGAGAATTCAAATACCCCCGATGCTCCTACTTGGAATTTTTTGGCTCATCTACTTTTTCATCCATAGCGCCCTTGCGAGCCTATGGGTCAAGGAAAAAGTGGGTTTACTAATGCCAAGTTTGTTTCAACATTACCGCATCATATATAACCTCATTGCGATCCTTGGGCTATTGCCTTTGCTCTATCTGAGCCTAAGCCGAGCCATCGAATTTGAGATTCCCTTTCATCAGCCCATAGGTTTACTTCTCGCTTTCGTAGGATTATTTTTCCTATGGAAAGCCTTTCGTGCCTTCGATATACCTGCATTTTTGGGTTTAAAAATGGAGGAACATTCGGCCTTTGTCAAAACGGGCATATATGCCTACGTGCGACATCCCT
>JBJTMZ010000230.1:0-4832 GCA_046073805.1 Aquirufa sp. | reverse complement strand
GCATGATCGCCAAGGCCTCGGTGGCAAAAGCATCCGATTCGATCGTTTTTGGAGTGCGATTCATCATATCACCCAACTGCATTTCGTCCTTGCGAACCAAGCGGTTGGCGATCATGTTAGCCAATAAAGACACCACCATCGCGTAAAATCCAATTCCATACTGTCCTTGTGTTTCTGGCTCAAAGCTAGGCATTGCCTCTTTGAAAATTACCCAGAAGGAATATCCCATGGCACCTGCCAGGAGCAAGGAATTAATTAAGCCCAACATCATTTGACGAATTCGATTCTTGAAAGAGAAAATGGTCACTAGGGTGATGATGGTCGATAAAGTCAAAAGGATGATAATCGCAATGCTGCTATTTTCGGTTACGGTATTTCCCGTTTGAACGAGCGTCCATTTGTTCGCAAATAATTCTGTTTTTTGTCCTGCCTGTCCGATTTTCGTCCAGATTGTCCAGCCCGATGAGGCTAGGCTGTTGGCAATAAGCACCAAGCACATAAAAATAGTTTGGGGTCTTTGAATCATAATCTTAATTGTTTGCTGCGAAATTACGCATTTTCTTGAAAAAGCTTGGTGGCAATTTTTGCTGAACTCAAGCATAGTGGTATTCCTCCGCCCGGGTGGACGCTGCCTCCAAACCAATACATATTTTGAATAGCTGGCCGGTAATTTGGGTGTCTCAAAAAGGCTGCAAATTTATTGTTTGACGAGTTGCCATAGAGCGCCCCACCGGATGACGAGGTTCGCGATTCAATGCGGCGCGGATCTAAATAATCTTCGGCGACTAGGTGGTCCTCCAACTGGATTCCGAGTACTCGGTTGATTTTGGCAATGACCTGTTGGCGACATTTTTGAATTAAATCATCCCAATCCTGCCCGGAATTCGCGGGTGCATTGATCAATAAAAACCAGTTTTCTCCTCCTTCCGGGGCATCTTCGCGCGCGACTTTACTCGAAATATGTAGGTAGACTGTCGGATCGTCGAATAGCGTATTTTCCTTAAATATCGCATCGAATTCCGCCTGATAATTTTTAGAGAAAAAGATATTGTGGACTCCCAATTCCTCAAACGTCCGATTGATCCCCCAATAGAATATGACGCCCGAACTCGATTTCGGCTGGGATAATAATTTGGTGGGCCTTTCAATATTGGTCAGCAAATTGTCATAAGACGGTCGGATGTCCGAATTGCAACCGATGATATAAAACTCGTAGTTCCCCATTGCCGTTTGAATGCCGGTGGCTTTACGCCCATCGGTTAAGATTTTCTCGACTTTCTCATTGAGGTGAAAATTTACCCCCAAGTCCTTGGCCAATCGAACCAAAGAATTCGGAATCTCAATCATACCTCCCTTTGGGAAATAGGCACCAAGGTTATATTCTAAGTGTGGAATAATTGAAAGGGTCGCAGGTGTTTGATAAGGGTCCGAGCCATTATATGTTGCATATCGATCGAAAAGTTGGATCGTTTTCGGGTTTTTGAAACGCGATTTGTGCGCCTGGTGCATGGTTTGAAATAAGCCCAATTTATGCAAATTCGCATAACCTCGCAGTGCTTTTGGGCTTGTCCATGTCCGCAACTTATGCAAAGAATCATCCAAAAACAGATCGCTCACAATGTTGTACTTTTCGCCGGCCTGAATTAGGTATTGGTGGATGTTTTGCGCATCCTCTCCCAAAGCATCTGCCATTAATTGCGCGGTTACCGCGGGATCTTGTACGGTTTTAAGGCGAGTTTGGTCGTCCCAAAAGTAATTGCAAATCTCCGGGAGTCTTTCATAATTGAAATAATCGCGCGGATTTTTGCCGGCCAACTCGAATAATTCGTCCACCAATTGCGGCATGGTAAAAAGGGATGGACCCGTATCGAACCGATATCCATTTAAATTCAATAGCCCTAATTTGCCTCCTGCACGCTCATTCGCCTCGAAAACCGTTACCGAATGTCCAAGTAGTTGCATGCGAATCGCAAAGGCGATTCCCCCAATTCCAGATCCGACGATACCGACAGTTGACAAGGCGATTAATTTTTGTGTGAAATTAACTAAATAAGAATAAACGAGTAAATGTTTTACACTACATACTCTTTTCCGTAATTTTGCACGAATTTTTATATTAAACTATGTTACGTACACACACGAACGGCGAATTGAGAATGGAGCACGTGGGCCAAACAGTCACTTTATGTGGTTGGGTTCAAAAAACACGTGATAAGGGAGGAATGCTTTGGATCGACTTGCGCGATCGTTATGGCATCACCCAATTAATGTTGGAGGAAGGGAAGTCGGATCCTGCCGCTTTGGCTTTAGCCCGTGGTTTAGGTCGTGAGTTTGTCGTAGCAGCAGAAGGTTTGGTTGTAGAGCGTTTAGCGAAGAATGACAAGTTGCCTACGGGTGATGTGGAGATCAAAGTGAGCAATTTGCGCATTTTAAATCCAGCGAAATTGCCTCCCTTCTTGATCGAAGATGAAACGGACGGCGGGGATGATATCCGCATGAAATACCGATATTTGGATTTGCGTCGTAACCCGATCCGCGAGAGCCTTCGTTTACGTCATCAGGTAGGTCGTGAGGTGCGTAATTATTTAGATAAGCAAGATTTTATTGAAGTAGAAACACCTGTGTTGATTAAGTCGACACCAGAAGGTGCGCGTGATTTTGTGGTTCCATCTCGGATGAATCCGGGTGAGTTTTACGCCTTGCCACAATCGCCACAAACCTTTAAGCAGCTGTTGATGGTATCCGGTTTTGATCGCTATTATCAAATTGTAAAGTGTTTCCGTGACGAGGATTTGCGTGCAGATCGTCAGCCGGAGTTTACACAGATCGACTGTGAAATGTCGTTTGTGGAGCAAGAGGATATTTTGAATATGTTCGAGGGCTTGATTCGTCATTTGTTCTCATCGGTGAAAGGCTTGGATATCGGTGAAGTTCCCCGCATGACTTATGCGGATGCCATGAAATATTACGGTTCAGACAAGCCGGATATCCGTTTTGATATGAAGTTTGTTGAGTTGAAAGGGGAGGGTGTTGATTTGACTTCAGGCAAAGATTTCCAAGTTTTTGATGCGGCCAATACGGTTGTGGGTATTTGTGTGAAAGGTGCCGCGGAGTATACTCGGAAGCAGTTAGATGAGTTGACAGATTTTGTTCGCCGACCACAAATCGGGGCCAAAGGATTGATTTATGCGCGTGTTCAGCCAGACGGCGTTGTAAAATCTTCGGTTGATAAGTTTTATTCTGAGGCTGATTTAGCGACTTGGGCATCGGCTTTCCAAGCGGAACCGGGAGATTTGATTTTGGTTCTTTCGGGAGATGGCGACAAAGTTCGCAAGCAGTTGAACGAGTTGCGTTTAGAAATGGGTACGCGCATGGGATTGCGTGATCCGAACAATTATAAAGTTCATTGGGTGGTTGATTTCCCATTGTTGGAGTATGGAGAGGAAGAGGACCGTTGGTTCGCGATGCACCATCCCTTCACGAGTCCAAAGCCGGAGGATATTCCGTTGATGGAAGCGGGGGAATTCGGAAAGGTTCGCGCGAATGCTTACGATTTAGTCGTGAACGGTGTCGAAGTGGGCGGAGGCTCCATTCGTATTTTCCAAAAGGATTTACAATCGAAGATGTTCGAGGTCCTAGGTTTTAGCGAGGAGGAGGCGAAAGCACAGTTCGGCTTCTTGTTAGATGCATTTGAGTACGGCGCGCCGCCACATGGTGGTTTGGCCTTTGGTTTCGACCGACTTTGTTCGTTGTTTGGAGGAACAGAATCGATTCGTGATTACATCGCCTTCCCGAAAAACAATGCGGGTCGTGATGTGATGATTGATTCGCCATCTCCACTAGCGCAGGCGCAATTGGATGAGTTGAAGATCAAGACGATTTAATCAAAAAGCCACGCTAGTCCAGCGTGGCTTTTTGTTGGTAGATGATTTTCCCTTGTGCATCCCGTTCCTGAACTAAAACAGGTTCTTGGACATCAAATTTGTCTTTCCCATAACGCCATTCTTTTTTCAAGCGCCCGCCATTCCCAAATTCGTAATATTCCCGCCAGCGACCCACGCGAACGCTGTCGTCTAACATTCCCTCTTCCTTCACATTTCCACTCGCATAAAAAGCTCGATATTGTCCACGTACCTTTCCGAAAACGATGGGAGTTATCTCTTGAATCTTTTTTTGTTCGGCATCGTAATAGCTAATTTTCGACTCAACGGGAAAGCCTCGACGGAAATATTGTTTGTTGATTAATTCCCCATCGGGCCCATAGGTTTCCCAGCGGCCATCTTTGGCACCCATGTAAAAAAAGCCTTGTTCTTGAATATTTTGATTAATAATTCTTCGGAAGGGGCCATGGCATATTTGGGCAGAACTGTTATCCTTTAGTGATCCAGTAACAATTCGCGATTGAGCTGGGTCAAACCACCAAATTTCGGGCACATACGGACTAATTGATTCGTCCTCAACATATTTTACCACATTAATTTCCTCTAGCGTACTGCGTGTTCCACTCCCGTAGTTCCCGAGTCGTCGTTCGGTTTTTATTTGCTCGTATTCATCTTTGGGCGGCGTCTTCTTGCTCGCACGTCTTGCTAGCATACTTGCTTTGATCCCTAGGTTTTTGATCCCCAAGTCTTCTGCGAGTGCTTTGCCCTCCGACTTTATTTTTTTTGCTTCTTCGAGGGTACCTTCCAAACCTGTGCTTAGGCGTCCTCCGAAAAAGCCTTTTTGGTTGGTCGTATCAATCAACGGTTTCTTGTTTGACTTGACGGATTCCGTTTGGCTATAAACTTTTAAGCCCATCAGACACAAGCCAAGAAAAAGCACTTTATTTAATT
>JBJTMZ010000229.1:0-9269 GCA_046073805.1 Aquirufa sp. | reverse complement strand
GACCTTTGGTTAACCACGAATGGCGGGATTTCTAAAATGGATGCCCAAACATTCAAATTCGTGAATTATGATGATGCGGATGGCTTGCAAGGAAAAGAATTCATCATTACCGCGCATGCCAAAAACAAACAAGGTTGGTTGTTTTTTGGTGGGGTGAATGGCTTAAATTATTTGAAATCGGATAGTTTACGTATGCGATTGGAGGTGCCCCATGTTTATTTGACAGGCTTAAAGATTTTTAATAAAACGGTCGAGGTAGGCGCCCCCAATTCTCCATTAACGTCTGATTTGCCCGATTTAAAGACACTTGTTTTACAACCCGATCAATCCGTATTTAGTATTGATTATGTAGCCATTGAATATCAGCGACCTAAAAATAATCGTTATGCCTACATGTTGGAGGGATTCGATAAGGATTGGAATAATGTAGGAACCCAGCGGACTGCGACTTATACGAATTTAAGTCCGGGTACTTATACATTTAAAGTGAAGGCAACGAATTCGGATGGAATATGGGGAGAAAATCCCGTTGAATTGCAAATAGAAGTCTTACCTCCCTGGTATCGTACTTGGTGGGCTTATTTGTTGTATTTCATTTCCTTGGTAGGTTTGGTCTATGTTTTCATGCGAGAAATACAGATTCGGGAATCTTTTCGAACGGATTTGCGCTTGAAGGAAATTGAAAAAGAACGAATTAAGGAACTTGAGCAGATAAAAACCTCCTTCTTTACGAATATTTCCCATGAGCTTCGGACTCCTTTGACCTTGATCATCAGCCCGATCGAGAAATACTTTTTGAAGAACAATTCCTTGCCTAAAGAGCAAGAGGGACGTCTGAAATCCATTCATCAAAATGCGCAGAAACTACTTCGCTTGATAAATCAACTTTTGGACTTATCTAAAATTGAGGCAGGCAAGCAACATCCCATTATTGCCAAGCATGACATGATTTTGCAGTTGGTTCAAATTATACAAGGATTTGAATCCTATGCGCTCCAAAAACAAATTAGCTTAAAGTACGAATTCCCCGTGGAGTCGCTGTGGGTGTATTACGATGCCGACATCCTAGAAAAATGTTTAAGTAATCTCCTTTCGAATGCCTTCAAGCATACCCCAGAAGATGGGAAAATTGGTATTGTCTTGGAATTGGAGGAGGTTTTTGCTGGGAATTCTTCCCATGTTAAAAAAGTAAAGATTAAGGTGTTGGATACAGGTCGCGGTATTTCCGAATCACACTTACCTCATGTTTTTGATCGCTTCTATCAGATTCCTGATGCCGTTCAAGTTGTTGGGACGGGTGTGGGTTTATCGCTTTGCAAAGAACTCATGCAAGTACACCGAGGAGAAATACAGGTGAAGAGTCGTTTGGGTGAGGGAAGTGCATTTACCTTACACTTTCCTGTTGAATTGGAAGCTTTTGAACCCGAGTGGGTAAAGTCCGTAGAACAATTATCAACCTTGCCTCAATCACCTGAAATAACGGTTAGCGAATCCATCGAAAAGGAGAAGCCTATTCTCTTAGTAGTTGATGATCATGCCGAAATGCGTGCTTTCATTGGTGAAATCTTTCAAAATCGTTTTCAAGTGATTTATTCAGATCGTGGGGAAGATGCTTTGGAGCAGGCGCAGGTATATTTACCGGATTTGGTGATTACCGACTGGATGATGCCGGGCATGAGTGGAATAAATTTATGTCGGGCCCTCCGTCAAAATGCAAAAACGAGCCATATCCCGATCGTCATTTTGACATCGAAAAGTTCGCAAGATAGCCAAATTGAAGGTATGCAGTCGGGGGCAGATGATTTTGTTAGTAAGCCATTTAACGCGGATATCCTCGAAATTCGCGTGAATACGCTTTTGGAAGCCAAGGAAAGACTTCGTAAAAATTGGCAGAAACAAATGATCCAACAAGAGTTGAGTGAAGGGAAAATGCCTATTTTTGAGGATGCATTTTTAGTCAAGGCAACTCAATTGATTATTGATCATTTGTCGGACCCTGATTTTGACGTTGATGATTTAGAAAAGGGTCTCGACATGAGTAAGATGCAGTTGTATCGAAAATTGAAGAATTTGACATCCTTGGCGGGAAATGAGTTTATTCGTTCGATACGCTTACAACAGGCTAAAATCTTGTTGGAAACGAGCTCCTTGAATATTTCCGAAGTGGCTTATCAGGTTGGTTTTAATGATCCAGCTTATTTTACCCGTGCATTTAAAAAACAATATGGCCGAACGCCAAAATCCGTAAATCAAACCAATAATGAAAAGAATTAGTATTCTCGTTTTAATTGTCTGTGCTTCCTGGGGATTTTTGGCGCATAAAACTTTACAACAGATTTCGATTTACCAGCTCCCTGATGACTTGGCGGGATACTTTTATGCGAATCAGGATTATATCGTTCAACAATCGATTCGTCCAGATGTTCGTCGGCGAGATGATAAATCCGAAGATGCAAAGCATTATTTGGATATGGATGCACATCTCTTCGGAAAAGATTATCGGACATCGATTCCGCATGATTTTGCTCAAGCTGTACAGAAATATGGGATGGATAGTTTGCGAAAAGAGGGTTTGGTACCATGGGAGGTTAATCGTGTTTATGGTCGTTTGGTGCATGCATTCAAAAACGAAATGCGGGATTCGGTGATTTTTTATGCAGCTGATTTAGGGCATTATGTAGCTGATGCGCACGTTCCATTGCATACTACCGCGAATCATGATGGTCAATTGACCGGACAAAAAGGAATGCACGTGCTTTGGGAGAGTTTGGTGCCGGAAGCTCAGTTATCAACTTATGCGCTAAATCAAGTGGAGGGGGTTAAATACATTTCCAAACCACAGGATTTTATCTTTCAAATTTTATTGGAATCCCATGCCATGCTTCCTCGAATGTTTGCCGCCGAAAAGGAAGTTCGCGCTGAATTGGGAGAGGCAGGCTCTTTTGAGATGGTGGAGCGAAACGGTCGGCAGCAACGCTATTACACCAAAGCATTTATTCAAGCCTACGGAAATAAATTGGGTTCTTCTATTCCCGAGCGTATGATGCTTGCCTCATCGCGAGTAGCTTCCTTTTGGTATTCTGCTTGGAAGGATGCGGGTTCCCCTGCTTGGGTGAAGCAGGATGCGAAAGTGGTCGATGCCTTGAACCAAGAGCGAGTTATTTGGAAGAAAAATGAATTAATTCGTGCAGAGAAGTTGATCTCATTAAAAGGAAAACGTTCAGAATAAGGATGGTTAAGGTCGTTTTACTTTCGGATACGCATAGTTATTTGGATCCTCGTTTGGATGAGCATTTGAAAGAATGTGACCAGATTTGGCATGCCGGGGATTGGGGTTCGGTGGAATTAGCGGATAAATTAGCAGCGTATGGGAAGCCTATCGCTGGGGTTTATGGCAACATCGATGATCGAACGATTCGAAACATGTATCCTAAAATCAAGCGTTTTCGTTGCGAAGATGTGACGGTTGCTATGACACATATCGCAGGTGCTCCATCTAATTACAAACCGGATGCACTGGAGGCATTTTCCATGGGTTTACCGATGATTTTCGTGTGTGGTCATTCGCATATTTTGCAGGTGAAAAGGGATACCAAACGAAACAATATGCTCTTTTTGAATCCAGGGGCGGCGGGCCAACATGGTTTTCATCCGGAGCAAACGGCATTACGTTTTAAGATAGATGGTTCACGGATTTATGACATGGAAGTCATTCAAATGCCACGAATTAAGGTGAAATTGTCCCCTGAGGAAGCGAAATTGCTGTGACGCTGGCAGCGTGATTCCACGCCGCTGCGTTCTCCAATTTACACCTTATTCACTTCAAAAGATTGATAATTTTCAAAAACCGAACCCTGTTGGTACGATTTTAAGATCCATCCACCACCAATAACATCATTTCCTTCGTAGAAAACAGCTGCCTGGCCCGGTGCAATACCGCTGACGGCATCATGGAAATCCACTTTAATTTTATCAGAAAATTGGTGAATGATTGCATCTGTCCCAGAATCCTTATATCGGACCTTCGTTAAGGTTTCAATACCCTCGGAAGGTATTTCGGCATATTTTTGAAGGTTCAGTTGGCCCACCCACATACCTGTTCGGTTTAGATCTTCGATCTGACCAATGACAACCTCATTCGTATCTTTTCGAATTTCGATGACATAGGCAGGGAATCCAAAGGCTTTTCCTAATCCTTTTCGTTGGCCTACCGTGTAAAAAGGATAGCCTTCATGCTTACCAATTACTTTTCCATGCACATCCACGAAATTTCCGCCGGCCACTTGTGCCTCTAATTCGGGCAAACGGCGTTTTAAAAAGCCGCGGTAATCATTATCCGGAACAAAACAGATTTCATAGCTTTCGGATTTATTAACAAGATCGACAAAACCTCTTTCGGTGGCCATTTCTCGAATGCGCGCTTTAGTCAGTCCTCCTAAGGGGAGAATGGTACGCGCTAAACTCGATTGTGATACGCCCCAAAGAACATAGCTTTGATCCTTTAAGGTATCTACGCCTTTGGAAATAATATATCGACCACCTTCCTCGCGAATCTGTGCATAGTGTCCTGTTGCGATGAATTCGCAGCCCAATTGATCGGCCCGACGGAGTAATGCATCCCATTTGATGTGCGTATTGCACATGACGCAAGGGTTGGGGGTGCGCCCATCCACGTATTCTTGCGTAAAGTAGTCAATCACAGAATCTCCGAACTCTTCGCGGATATCTAATATATAATGCGGAAAGCCGAGTGAAACGGCGATGTGACGTGCATCATTGATGGAATCCAAGGAACAACAACCGGTTTCCTTTTTATCGCCTCCGGAACTGGCATAGTCCCAAGTTTTCATGGTCATACCAATGACCTCATATCCTTGTTCGTGTAACAAAACAGCTGCGACCGAGCTGTCGATTCCGCCGCTCATGGCGACTAAAACGCGTCCTTTTGATTCCATATTCTGATCCAGGTTCAAAGCCTGTTGAAAATTTCCTGCAAGTTAGGATATATTTTCCTGAAAGCGTAGTTTTGTTATTACGTCTAAGCATGATTAAACCCTATGTTAAAAACTCTCGTTAAAGTTTCTGCCATTACTAATCTTTCCGATGCCCGTTATTGCGCAGGTATGGGAGTGGATTTATTGGGTTTCCCGCTCGGGAAAATTTCAATTGATCAATTCACGGAAATTCGTAACTGGTTGGCCGGTGTGCAAATAGTAGGCGAATTTTCTACGAATGATGCAGCGGAAATTAAAGCGAAAGTTGCTGAATATAAGCCTGATGTTTTAGAAATTGATACGAAGGTGAATTTAGTCGTCATTCAAGATATTGATATTCCAAAAATTTTACGCGTCAACATTGATACGGATAACCTTCCGGCGGTATTTGCCGCATCAGCGCCTTATGTGAGTCAATTTTTATTGGTAGGTGAAGGTCCTGAATCCTTACAAGGCATGGAGGGTTCGGTTGAAATTTGGTCGGCGCAATATCCGATTATTCTAGGTTTAGAGATTCCTGAGGATGATTTGGAAGAATGGATTGAGCAAAGCTCAATTAAAGGGATTGGTTTGATTGCAGGAGAGGAAGACCGACCCGGATTTCGGGATTTTACCGATTTAATGAATATCTTAGAAAAATTAGAAACCGAATAAGTTATGTTTCAAAAGATAAAAAACTACTACTCTTTGATTAAAGACTGGGTATTTCGAATGCTAATCATTCTGAGTAACCTCGTTTTAAAGGGTATACAAAAGCTTTTGGGGCAAAAGAATTATTCGAAATTGGAAGCATTCGTATTCGTTATACGTACGAAATATGAGTCACGCAGGGATCAATTGCAGGCATATTATGATGCACGAGTTGATAAAAATTCACCCTATTACAAGCCGATTGTGCGTGTTTGGCGTTTCGCAGGTAAGACAATTTTATATATCTGTATCTATTTATTCGTCATTGAAACCAATATTTTTTGGTTGACTGGTACCATGCCCAGTGTGGATGATCTTCAAAATCCTAAATTATCCCAGGCATCTGAAATTTATTCAGCGGATGGGGTTCTTTTAGGTAAGTATTTTGCAGAAAACCGCACGCCAATTCGTGATTTTAAATTGATTTCTCCTTATTTAGTGAAGGCCTTGGTGGCAACGGAAGATGCACGTTTTTATGATCATACGGGGATCGATTTCCAAGCTTGGGCTGGGGTTGCTGTTGGAATTGTTAAAGGCGGTGATCGTGGAGGTGGTAGTACGATTTCCCAACAATTAGCTAAGAATCTATTTAAGACACGTACGAAAAAGAGCTTTACGAAAACGGGTCTATTGGGTTATATCCCTGGTTTAAACAAACTGATTTATAAATCCAAAGAATGGGTCACAGCAATTAAATTAGAGCGTTTTTATACGAAGGATGAGATTATCCTTTGGTATTTAAATACGGTGGATTATGGGAATAATGCCTATGGAATCAAGGTAGCTGCTAAAACCTATTTCAACACCTCGCCGGATAGTTTGAATGTTCAGGAAGCCGCTATCTTGGTAGGCCTTCAAAAAGCAACAACCACCTACAATCCAAAACGCTATGATGGAAAGCCATTAGCAGAAAATAAGGCTTGGAAGCGTCGAAACGTGGTTTTAGCTCAAATGGTTAAGGCAGGATATTTGAAGCAATCGGAATATGACTCATTAGCTCCTATGCCGATTGTCTTGCATGAAAACCAGGAATCCCCTTACGATGGTACGGGTAATTATTTCAAAGTGGCGGTCGCTAAATATATTCAGGATTGGGCGAAGGCGAATGAGATGGAGGTCGACTTATACCGAGATGGATTGAAAATTATGACAACGATTGATTCGCGTCTTCAAATTCACGCAGAAGAAGCTGTTGAGGAAGGAATGCGGAGTACCCAGAAGTCATTCGATAATCATTGGTCGGGACAAAATCCTTGGGTGGACGAAACAGGACGCGAAATCCCTGGTTTTTTAGATTCAGCTGCCAAGCGGACGGATTATTACAAGGCGTTGGTGACTCGTTTTCCTAAAAATCCCGATTCGGTTTGGCATTACATGAAAAATGTCAAACGCAAAATGTGGGTCTATTCGCGCAATGCCATGGGCGAGGAGCAGCGGGAGATGAGTGCGCTCGATTCCATCAATTATTACAAGCGTTTTCTTCAAGCGGGGATGATGACTTTAGATCCATATACCGGACATATCAAGGCATGGGTAGGTGGCTTGGATTTTAAATACTTTAAATACGATCACGTTAAGCAGAGTAAACGTCAAGCGGGTTCAACCTTCAAGCCTTTCGTTTATGCAGCGGCAATTGATGGTCCAAGAGATGTTTCGCCTTGTTTTACCGTGGAGGATGCACCTTACAGCATTGAGGTAATTGATGAACATGGTGAGAAGAAAATGTGGAGCCCTCACAATGCAGACGGAACATTCTCTTACAGTCACATGCCTTTGAAACGAGCCATCGCTAAATCCGTTAATACCGTTGCGGCGCGATTAACCAATGAAGTGGTAGGTCCCGATACCGTCATGTATTATGCCAAAAAGATGGGAATCAAAAGTCCCATGAAGGCTGTTGCATCAATCGGATTGGGTTCAATCGATGTGTCTCTTTTCGAAATGATTGGTGCCTACTCCGCATTTGTCAACGAAGGTATTCATGTGGAACCGATGATTATCTCAGAAATTAAAGATCAGAATGGAAAGGTACTGGCGAATTTTGAGCCAACGACTGAACGAGTGCTAAAAAAGGAATCCGCACAATTGATGCGATATATGTTGGAAGGCGTTGTACATGAAGGAGGAACAGCCAGTTCGCTGCTTTGGGGGGATGGAGCTGTGCTTTTGCCAACAGGGAATAACCGCTATGCGCATAATTTTGCGGGTAAGACGGGGACAACTTCGAATCACTCGGATGGATGGTTTATAGGGATGACGCAAAACCTGATTTCGGGTGTTTGGGTGGGAGGGGACGATCGCTCCATACACTTCCGAACGGGAGCCTTGGGCGAGGGATCGAAAACAGCCTTACCGATCTTTAAACGCTTTATGATTAAAGTGGTCAATGATCCACAATTGGCCATGTACAAGCCTACTCCTTTTGATAAATTAGATAAGCGGGTCGTTAAGAAAGACTTTGATTGTGGCGCTGGGGAGCGAATATTGCCCGATTCACTGCAAGCAACTGACGCCCAGTTAGATTCATTAAATTCATTAATTGAGAATACAGAGTCTAGCTCCGATACGAGTAACTCGGCTCCGAATTAAGTATGAATAAAGAACAAATTGCCGATTATTTTCGCGATCTACAGGATCGCATCTGTCGGGGCATCGAGTCCGCCGATGGAAGTGGTCGTTTCGTCGAAGATCTTTGGGATCGTCCCGAAGGCGGTGGTGGGCGTACCCGATTAATCCAAAAGGGTTCTATTTTAGAAAAAGCGGGTGTTAATTTTTCGGCCGTTTCGGGTCCATTACATCCTAAAATGGTCACGAGTTTGAACGTTACGGAGGAAGTTGAATTCTTCGCGACGGGCGTTTCCATTGTTATGCATCCTATTAACGCCTGGGTACCCATCATTCACATGAATGTTCGGTATTTTGAATTAAGTAATGGGCAATCCTGGTTTGGCGGTGGAATCGATTTGACACCACATATTATTATTCCAGAGCAGGCGAAGTGGTTTCACCAACAAGTTAAAGCGTCCTGCGATGCGTTCGGCCCCGATGTCTATGCGAAATACAAGACTTGGGCAGATGACTACTTCTACAATACCCACCGTCACGAAACGCGTGGGATTGGAGGGATTTTCTTTGACTATTTAAAAGAGGATAAGGAAAAGACCTTTGATTTTGTCAAGTCGGTAGGTGAATCTTTTGTGCCCATCTACAGTCATTTAATGCAAGCAAACGCCAACAAAGCGGTGAGTGAGCAAGAACGTAATTTTCAATTATTGCGTCGTGGACGTTATGTCGAGTTTAATTTGGTTCACGACCGTGGAACGAAATTTGGTTTGGAGACGAATGGACGGACGGAGTCGATTTTAATGAGTCTGCCTCCTTTAGCTTCTTGGGAATATATGTATGATGCCTCGGGGTATCCGGAGGGCCAACAAACCTTGGATCTCTTAAAAAAGGGGATTAATTGGTTAGCATAAAAAAAGGTGAGGATTTTGTTCCTCACCTTTTTTCTTTATTTCTTGCTTCCCTCGCCTACTCGCGTTTTACTCATGACTCCCAAAGGACTTGAAATTGTCTGGGAAGAAA
>JBJTMZ010000228.1:0-16084 GCA_046073805.1 Aquirufa sp. | reverse complement strand
GCAACAATTGGAAGTAGATTTTTTAATTTCATTGTTCTCTTTGGACAAAAATACGCTACAAAAGTAAGGCCAAATTTTGGTTTAAAAAAATTAGCTTTCTTCTAATTGATGAATTTTTTCAACTAGAAAAGCCATTAATTCAGCGATATAGCCTTGGCTGAAATCAAAAGAGATACCTGCCGTCGCATAGATTTCTTTCATCGGTTTGGTATAGCCGAGACTCAATGCATTTAAATATTGATCCAAAGCCTTCGCAGGATTCGCGCAATAATTTCTCCAAACGGCCAATGCTCCTAATTGCGCAATGGCATATTCAATGTAATAAAAAGGTACTTCAAACAAGTGTAATTGTTTCTGCCAAAGTTTGGCTTTCGCCGTTTCTAAGCCTTTCCAATCTGTGATGGAATCCGAGAAGCGTGAATATATTTTCCCCCAAGCCTGACTTCGTTCTTCGATGCTATGGCTTGGATTTTCATAAATCCAGTGCTGGAACGCATCGATGGTCGCCACCCAGGGCAAGGTCTCCAATATGTCCTCCAAGTGCTTAATTTTTGCTCTTTTGGCATCTTTCGGATCTTCGAAATACTGATCCCATTCATCCATCGTGATTAACTCCATGCTCATCGATGCCAATTCTGCCACTTCCGATGGGAAATTACGAAAGGCATTCAAGGCTAAATCTTTCGTCAAAATGGAATGTACCGCATGGCCGCCCTCATGTAATAGAGTCACCATGTCACGAACTTGCCCCGCCGCATTCATGAAAATAAACGGGAAGCCACTTTCTTCCAACGGATAATTGTATCCCCCCGGATTTTTCCCCTTGCGGGAATCCAAATCAAAGCGGTCTAATTTGACCATTTCCTTCAAACAATCGCTCAAAAACGGATCGATGTTATGAAATACCTGAATGGTTTTATCCAAAAGTTCTTGGCCTGTTTCAAAGGGTTTCAATGGCTTTCTGCCCAAGGTATCCACCGCCTTATCCCAAGGCTTTAATTCATCCAATTGCAGTGCTTTTTTTCGTTTCGCGGCTTGTTCGTTGATGATTGGGACAACGGTAGCTGCCACCGCATCATGAAATTCAAAGCAGTCGGCCGGGCCGTAATCAAAACGTCCCAAGCTCGCAAACGCATAATCTCGGTAATTCGCAAAACCGGCATTTAATGCGACTTGATGACGCTTCTCAACCAATTGATTAAATAATTCATCCAGTTTTTCTTTTATCTCCAAACGAGCGCCAGATACTTTTTCATAGACCTCTTGGCGCTTAGACCGGTCGGTCGATTCAAAATAGGCATTCGCTTGTTGGAGCGTTTTCTCCTCCCCATCAATTTCCACCATTAGGGCTCCCGTCGCGGCACCGTACTGCGTTTGTAAATTTTGTAATTCGGTGAAAAGCGGAATGTTTTCCTCCCGGAAAATCTCGATGGATTTCTTCATCCCGCGTAACATAATCGCATAGCCCGTTTCAGGAAGTTGCGTATGGAAAGGACTCTCAATAATCTTTTTATTCCAAGCATCATCATAAACGGATGCTTGCGGCATGATTTCGTTCACAAATTGCTGATAGCTTTTTTGATGTGCCTCATTTTGATTGTCGCAGGACATCTTGATGTAGCGCCAGGCGAAGTTCTCCGACAAATAGCTTTCCAATTCCGAGCGATTTTCGCAAAACTGAATTAAATCCGCCAGGGAATGGATTTCAGTTTGGCTTAGTTGTTCGAAATAGGGCAATACGCTTTCCCAAGTACTAAGTTGGAAGTCCTTCGCTAAGAATTTGCGTGTGATGTTTTGGGCGGATACTTGTCTGGTCATGAACTATATTTTTTGTAAAAATACATCAATTTTGCCTAGCTTTAAATCTAAATTTATTCACATGGCTTTGCAAATTCCGACGATTGAATTAAATAATGGTGTTCTGATGCCTCAATTGGGTTTGGGGGTTTATGCACCCCAACAGCAAGATGAGGTTGGGCAAGCGGTTGAATCCGCCCTTTCCTTGGGTTATCGTTTGGTTGATGCCGCATCAATCTATGGCAATGAACAGGAAGTCGGCCAAGCTTTAAAACAATCTGGTGTGCCTCGTAAGGATTTATTTATTACCAGTAAGGTCTGGATGGATGATATGGGATATGATTCCACGTTGCGGGCTTTTGATAAATCCTTGAAGGATTTGGCATTGGATTACATGGATTTATATTTGATTCACTGGCCGAAAGACCAACACCACAAGGATACATGGAAGGCGCTGGAATCACTTTATGAGCAAGGTGTTGTCAAGTCGATCGGGGTATCCAATTATTACCAAAAGCATTTGGAAGAGTTGTTCGTCTACGCGAACGTCTGTCCTACCATCAATCAAATTGAGTTAAGTCCTTTCTGCTATTTACCTGACGAGTTAGCGTTTTGTCGGAAGAACAATATTCAAGTCGAGGGATATGCGCCCGTCGTTCGGGGTCAAAAAAAGGATCATCCGGTACTTATCGATATCGCTCGTAAGTATGGAAAATCTACCTATCAGGTATTGATTCGTTGGGTGATTGAGCAGGGTGCCATTACGATTCCCAAATCCATTCAAGCGGAGCGGATGGTGGAGAATGCAGAGGTGTTTGATTTCCAACTGGATGAAGAGGATTTAGCGCGGATGGCGGTTTTATATGACAACACGCGGGTTGCCTGGGATCCTCGGGATTTTTAGCGTAAATATTTAAATAAAAAAGGGGCCTAAGCCCCTTTAAATTTTAATCCAGGTCGATGACCACCCCATCGCTTTTCGGGTGGGCTACGCAGGTTAGAATATAGCCTTTTTGAATTTCGCCAGCCGTTAAGCCATCTTCCTCGTCCATCACAACTTTGCCAGACGTACAAAGACCCATACAAGCGGTACACATACCGGCTTGACAAGAATATGGAATGTCTAAATCTGCTTCCAGCGCAGCCTCCAAAATCGTTTCGTGTGGTTGAACCGTAATCTGATGTGATTTTCCTTCGTAAACCAAGGTGATTTCTCTCGCCACATCGTTGTCGGATTCAGCGGTTTCAACGGCCGGTGCCGTATTGAATAACTCCTTGTGAATTTGGGTCGTTGGAACCTCAAAAATGGCCAAGGCTTTTTGTACCTCTTCCATCATTTCAAGGGGACCACATAGATAGTAATGTGCCTTCGCAATCTCAATGCCTAATTCTTGTTTCAAATAATAGACGGTTGAAGCCTGATTGATTCGTCCCTTCAAACCGGGCCAATTCGCAGCGGGTTGGCTAATGACATGCAAGACGGTTAATCGAGATGAAAATTCGGTTTCAAGCGCATCCAATTGCTTTTTGAAAATAATTTGATCTTCGTGGCGAGATCCATAAATCAAATGAATTTTTGATTTAGGCTCCCGGTTTAGCAATGTCTTAATCATCGACATCAGGGGAGTTACGCCGGATCCCGCGCCGATGAACACATAATTTTTTGAGGCATCGGCATCGGGCTCAATGACAAAGTTTCCCATCGGTTCGATGACCTCGACACTGTCACCTACCTTGATGTTATCACAAAGGAAATTAGATACGAGTCCGCCTGGAATCCGCTTCACAGTGATCGCAGGTGACATGTCGGTCGCCGGTGAAGAGGACAACGAATAACTACGTCTTGGTTTCTCCCCAGCTATGTTCGGGATAACGGTTAAAAACTGCCCGGCAGCATAATGCAAAGTGTCATGAATGGGATGCCAAAAATGGATGGTTTTGGTATCCTGGGTTTCTTCGGTGATGTCCTTAACGGTCAAATGTAAAAATCGTAAGCTCATAATTAGGGGGTATTTGGTACGATCCACTGGATGGTCCCCGCCGGGGATTCATTATGCAATCGGTCAAAAGCTGTTACGACAAAGCCGTAGCCCGTTTGCAATTCTGATGGGTCGATGATGTATTCGTTTTTTTGTCCTTTGTAAATAATGTTCGCAGGGTTTTCCAAACCTCGAAGGCCTTCGCTCCGACGGATTTTATAGACCACGTAATAAGCGGGAGGATCCTTATCCAAGCTCGGTTCGCCAACTTGCCAGCGCATGGTCCATTTTCCCGACTGCTTTTGAAGGCTGACCTTATGTGGTGCAGTGGGTGGAATGCTATCGAGCCAAGGCATTGTAGGTACGAGCGCCATATCTTTGTAATGGGTTGTTCGCAGACTATCGCGCCAGCCTTTGATGTTTTTCGTCAGTTGGCTCGAGCTAAAATAAATAGATCCTTTCACCTGTCCTAAACCCCGTGCCATGCTCAATTGTTTCGATAATTCACTCGTATTCCATTGATCGGTTAAGTGGTAAGCCGCGTGTCCGATGTAGATGGGCCGACCGTATCCATGCTCACTCCACCAGTTCGCTAATGGTCCAAAAGTTGCCACCTTGTGTGTCGTTCCCCAATACAACTGCGGAGCTAAATAATCTAACCAGCCCGATTTCGTCCATTTTTCGGTATCTGCAAAGAGGTCGTCATAGGATTGTAAGCCATTTCTTGTGGGAGAGCCATTTTCTGGATCTGAACTTTTATGACGCCAAATACCGAAAGGGCTTATGCCAAATTTAACACGTGGGTTAACCGATTTGACGGTCTTTGAAATGTCCTCAACCAATAAATTGATATTTCTTCGGCGCCAGTCGGCTAGGCTTTCGTTGGGCAATTTGTATTTTTCATAGGCCTCATCATCATTGAAATGAGCATTTTTGATGGGATAGGGATAGAAATAGTCATCAAAATGAATGCCATCAACATCATACGCTTGCACGATGTTTTTGACGATTTTGGTAATGTATTGTCGAACTTCAGGCAAGCCAAAATTGAACAGGTGTTGATTATTATACACCACCATCCATTCCGGATGCAGTCGCACGATGTGATTGGAACTTAGCACATTTTTTGTGGACATACTCCCGCGGTTCATGTTTAACCAAGCATGGAATTCCATGCCTCTGGCATGAGATTCTTGAATCATGAAGGCCAAGGGGTCGTAACTCGGTTTGGGAGCCTGGCCTTGGATGCCGGAAAGATAGGCCGACCAGGGTTCGTCACCTTTCGCATAAAAGGCATCAGCGGCTGTACGCACTTGCACGAAAAGTGCGTTGATACCTGTTTTTTGATGTGAGTTAAGTAGATCGATGAATTCTTCTTGCTGTGTGTAGGCATTGTAATTCCGCGGACTCGGCCAGTCAATGTTTTGAACGGTTGCGATCCATACGCCGCGTAATTCGCGTTTGGGTGATTGGGCAACCATTGAGAAACAAAGGAAAAAACAAAAAAGAATGTGCCGACTTGTCATAAAGCCGCAATTTACCTAAAAACAATGATTTTTAAGCCTTCTCGATGGAGAATAAATAGCCTACTCCTTTTAAGGTTTTGATGTAGTATTCTGGGATTTTTTCGCGGAGTTTGCGAATGTGAACGTCTACGGTACGTTCGACAACATAGACATCTGATCCCCAAACTTTTTCCAATAATTCGTCGCGATTAAACACTTTATTAGGGTTTTTAGCGAGATAGGATAGAAGCTCAAATTCCTTTTTGGGAAGAATTAAGGCACGGCCTTCGAAGGTCGCGGCATATTGTGTACGATTAATGACCAAGCCACCAATTTCAATAATATCTTGATTTTCTTCGCTTGATTCGCGCTTGAGGAGCGCATTGATTCGGCTCACTAATGCACGCGGTTTAATCGGTTTAATGATGTAATCGTGAGCACCTGCGTCGAAGGCGGCTACTTCGGTGAATTCCTCACCACGTGCCGTTAGAAACAAGATGATTGTATTTTTAAATTCCGGCATGCTTTTCATTTTGCGTGCCGTTTCGATGCCATCCATGATTGGCATCATCACATCCATAATGATTAATGCAGGCTTGAAAGTCTGTGCAATTTCTAGGGCTTCTTTTCCGTCAAAAGCTTTCGCCAATTGATAATTCTCCTTCGCTAAATTATATTCTAAAAGCTCAAGAATATCCGGATCGTCATCGACCAATAATATTTTCGCTTGTTGTAGCGTTTTGCTCATGGTTTTCCCCCGTTGGATTTTTGTGATGCAGCAAAGATAGATAGGCCTAAATTACGAAATTGTTAAATTTTCTGTAATTTGACTTTATAATTTCCGACAATGTACAAAGATACTCCTTACCCTTTGCGTTTAGCAGCCGTTTTAATTAGCATCTCCTTGGTGGTGTTAGGGCTATATCTTTTGCAGGACTTATTGATTATCCTTTCTTTTTCGATGATATTAGCCATGTTGGTTTTGCCAGTTTGTAGCTGGTTGGAATCGAAAGGGATGGTGCGATCTTTGGCAATTACGATTTGCCTCTTAATTATGTTTGTGGTGTTGGGCTTAATTCTCCTGCTTCTCATAGGTCAAATAGCCGAATTTGCGAATGACTGGCCCATGTTTATCAAGAAGTCGGAAAAGTGGGTCGCAGGATTACAGAGTTTTCTGTCACACAACCTAAATATTTCGAGAAAGAAACAAATGGTTGAATTTAGCAACCAAACGATCAATCTCTTGAAAAATTCGGGAGCGATCATTTCAACAACCTTCGGAACGGTCTTGCATGGGCTTACTACGCTGATCATTGTCCCCATTTTTGTCTTCTTCTTTTTGTATTACCGTCAGTTTTTTGCTGATTTTTTAACGAAAGTTTTTCCGACCACGGAGCCCAAGGTTTTGCGCGGAATCATGCAAAAGACAGGAACTGTGGTGCAGAGTTATTTAGTAGGCCTGTTGGCCGTGATGTTAATTGTAGCCATTCTTATTTGTGCTGGTTTCTGGTGGATTGGCGTCGAATATTATTTCTTTTTTGGTTGTCTAACTGGCATATTATTGCTGATTCCTTACATTGGAATTTGGATCGGTGCAGCACTGCCGATTATTTTGACTTTGGCGAGTTTTGGCCCCAATTATGCTTTGGGGGTAATTATTTGGGTGGCTTTCGTGCAGTTTGTGGAGGCTAATTTTATTACGCCTTTGGTCATTGGTTCCAAAGTAAGTATCAATCCAATGGTAGCCATGCTCGCGTTATTAATCGGAGAAATGATTTGGGGAATACCAGGACTTATTCTCGCCTTGCCCTTGACCGCCATCCTCAAAGTGATTTTTGATCACGTTCCCGCATTAGAAGCCTATGGATTTCTATTGGGAGAAGCGCCCAAGCGGAATTAGAGGGATAACAATTCTTTAAAGCGAATCGATTGACGTCTTGAAATTTCAATTTTTTCCCCTTTCCCTGAAAGGGTTACCTGCAATCCTCCGGAAAACCAAGGTTCAATCTTATCGATAAAATTCAAGTTAATGATATGTTTGCGGTTGGCTCGAAAGAAAACCTTGGGATCTAAGCGTTCCTCTAGCGCATTTAATGATTTAAGAACCAAAGGCTTTTGGTCATCAAAGAATAGTCGGACGTAATTTCCCATGGATTCACAAAGGCGTACACGGTCCAAACGGACGAACCAACAACGTTCCCCGTCTTTCACAAAAATCTGGTCTTGCGCGCCCAACACATGATGGGGAGTTTGGGAGACCTTTGCTTCTTGAACCTGTCTCTTTTCAAGTTTTTGTATACTCTCACTGAGGCGGGATAATTCAATCGGCTTTAACACATAATCCAAGGCATTGACTTCAAATGCCTTTAATGCATACTCATCGAAAGCTGTCGTAAAAATCACTTCGGGTAAATAACCATCCCAGGTTTCCAACCACTCAAATCCGGTTTTCCCAGGCATTTGAATGTCCAAAAATAAGACGTCGGGTTGTAAGGTCTCTAATAAGGTAGCCGCCTCGTCCGTGTTTGCAGCCTCGGCAATAACCTCGATGTGAGGAAAGTTTTCCAATAAGCGTTTGAGTTCATTCCTTGCTAAACGCTCGTCGTCTACGATGATGGCTTTCATAAATGAAATTAAATTTCTTCAAGATAAGGCAATGTCACGAATGCACAAACTTGATTTTTGTTTAGTGGTTGAAGATCGATTTGAGCGGTTTTCCCATATAATAAATTCAAACGATGCTGGGAGTTAATCAAACCGAGACCTTCTGAGGGTTCTTTGCCAATCTTTAAATGTCCCGGGTTAATGACCTGAATGAATACGCAATCATCCTGTTTTTCCGCCGTGATTTCGATGGTTCCCCCCTTTACCGACCTAGATATTCCGTGTTTAATTCCATTCTCCACCAAAGTCTGTAATAACATGGGAGGAATCTGCGCCTTTTGACAGGACGGCTCGATTTTGATGGACCAGTCCAAACGGTCTTCATAGCGGATTTTTTCCAAGGCTAAATAATCGGTGATCGTATCCAATTCTTCCGATAAGGCAATGGTTTTTTTGCGTTCGGTTAAGAGTGAACTGCGCAATAATTTCGATAATTGATTGATTCCTTTTTTCGCTTTCTGCGGGTCCTCGGTAATCAATGCGCGAACACTGTTGAGGGCGTTGAATACGAAATGCGGATTCATTTGGGCCCGAAGGACCTTGCCTTCCGTTTCCAAAATCGCGCGTTCTAATTGGTCATTTTCCCGCTCCATTTCCAACCGTTTGTTGGAGTATTGAAAGAAGAAATAAATCAATGCCCAGATAGCCAAAGGTTTCAGGAAGTTAAAGAAAATTTGGACCACAATGAAGGGGCTCAAACTCACATCATAAGTCTCTTGAAGAAACAGGTAATCCAAAGGTATGTTGAGTCCCATTAATAGAAGTGCCATGATGATCAAGGCTAAAAAATTGAGCTGAAGCATCCGCCAAAGGCTCAAATCCTGCCATCGATAGCGTTTCGTAATTCCGCGGTATTGATGCGTGAGGAAGATGGCCAAAGCAATATTCGCCATTGATGAAAATAACCAAGCCCATTTCCAGCCATATTGGTTAGTGTATAGCAATGCCTCATTGAGTGCCCATGCGAACCAGCCAACAAATTGCAATGTCCAATACAGGCGTTTTCGTCTCATCGTTTACATGGAATCCGGTAAACCTGCAAGGTGTTCCGTATGGTTTTCTTTGATGGCGATAAATTTTCCGATCGAATAATCATATTGTAAATGGTATAAGCAAAGGTTTTGATGTCCAAAGCTATCCATTTCATGTAGTGGTTTTTCGAATAAATGTGTCAACAAAACCCGCATAGCGCGTCCATGCATCGCGACTAAAATATGACGTTCTTCGGGTCTGGCTAGCATCAATTCAACGACCGGTTTCTGTTTCTCCAGGACATCGATTGGGCTTTCTCCCTCTTCCGATGGGACATGAACATCCCCATTTCGCCAAGTGCGAACTAAGTTACGGTAGTACTGATCATCTTCGTTATTGGGTGTTCGCCCTTCCCGTATCCCCCAGGAAATCTCATTTAGTCCCGCATGCTGTTCCCAGGGAAGGCCTTTGTCAATAAATCCTTGTACGGATTGATGCGTGCGCTTTAGGGCGGAGGTGTAGATTTTATCAATGGGGAGATCTTGATAATGTGTAAAGAATGCGGCAGCTTGTTGGCGCCCCAATGCATTCAAATCCGCATCGATGCCACTTCCTTGCACCACCCCCATGCGATTGTAATCGGTTTCTCCGTGGCGTATCAGGTAAATGTCTTTGATGCGATGCATATAAATTGGCTGGATTGAGATTGAATTCGCTAAATAATTGCGATTTTTGCTGCACAAAAATACAAATATATGTTTAATACTTCCATAAGCATCGACGACATCAATGCCATGAGCCAAGGTAATATGATTGGACACCTAGGCATTGAGTTTACGGAAATCACCGCCGAATTCATTAAGGCAAAGATGCCCGTAGATCATCGCACCAAACAACCTTTTGGTCTTCTTCACGGAGGTGCTTCCGTGGTATTAGCGGAATCCATGGGTAGTATTGCGGCACTATTGGCCGTCCCAAATATGGATCAATATAAAGGAGTGGGTGTCGAAATTAATGCCAATCACTTGAAGTCGGCCCGCGGAGGTTATGTCATCGGAACCTGCGTTCCGCTCCGCATTGGAAAGACCTTGCATGTCTATGAGATTAAAATTCATGACGAGGCAGAACAATTAATCTGTGCAAGTCGTTTAACAGTTGCGATATTGAAAATTGATTAATGATAGAGGAGGCATACGATTGGTCGGGAATTTGGAAAGCTGCGCAGGCAAAAGGTCAGGCGCTGGCGATATGGCGTTTACCCAATCAAAGCCAACAATATCTCTTGCAAGATTCGAGTGGAGGCCAATTGGTCGACCCCAATGAATTAGAAAATTTAAGTTCCGGTTTTTTGGTAGGCCCTTTCATTGGCCAGCCCTATTTCCTTCAAGCGGAAAAAATACATTCCAAAATGGCAAAGCCGGTTGAAATAGCGGCATTATCTGCATTAAAGCCATTGGAGGATAATTTAAAGAAGTTGGAGTTCATGGAACAAGTAGCTCACTCCGTGAAAAAAATTGAAGACGGGCATTTTCAAAAGGTGGTATTGTCTCGAATTGACGAGCAAGAGCTCCTATCCGATTTCGATTTGCTTCGTTCCTTTGACCAGTTGTGCGCGAACTATCCACATGCTTTTGTTGCGGCAATTTATGTCCCAGCATTGGGGGATGTTTGGTTGTGTGCGACTCCCGAAACGCTTGCCTCTCAAGATGCTGCCGGAATTTTTCGCACCATTTCGTTGGCCGGCACGCAGTCGGGACTGGATGCCGACGGGAATATATTATTGCCATCGGAAGCGCGTTGGTCTCAAAAGGAAATCGAGGAACAGGCTTATGTCAGTCGGTACATCATTGAGTGTTTCAAAAAAATCCGATTACGGGAATACCATGAAAATGGGCCCAAAACGGTTTTGGCAGGAAATTTGATGCATTTAAAAACGGAGTATTGGGTCGATACAAACCGTTACCATTATCCGGGATTGATTACGCAAATGCTTAATCTCCTTCATCCTACCTCGGCGGTGTGTGGAACACCCAAAGAAGCAGCCTTGGATTGGATTTTACAAACCGAAAAGCATACTCGATCTTTATACAGTGGCTATTTAGGTCCAATTAATTTGGACGAAGCAACCCATTTGTTTGTTAATCTGCGGACCGTTCAATTAACGGGAAATATAGCACGTTATTATGCCGGCTGTGGAATTACGGAAGATTCAGACCCTCTGAAAGAATGGCAAGAAACACAAATGAAATGCCAAACGCTGCAACGCGTGATTAATGCTTCCCTTTAAGTTCTTCTTTTTGTGAGATTTGACCTGTAATAATCACCTTGATGGTATCAATTCGGGCATCTGTGGTGGTTAGAATTTGGAATTGAAAGGGGCTTAGTATAATGGTCTCATTCACCTCAGGGATATCTTCATATAAACTGATCAACATCCCTCCGAGGGTCTCGTAATCCCCTTCTGGTAAATTCCAGGCATATTTTTCGTTCAGGTAATCAATCTCATGACGGCCTGATAGAATAAAGGTATGCTCATCGATTTGCTTTTCAATCCAATCTTCCGAGTCATCGTATTCGTCCTGAATCTCACCAAAAATTTGTTCCATGACATCCTCCATGCTGACCAAACCTGAGGTGCTTCCAAATTCGTCAACGACGATGGCCAAGGATTTACGCTCTTTAGAGAATTTGATCATCAAGTCATTCGCCGCCATGGCTTCTGGAACAATCGGGATGGGTGTCAGGATGGATTGCAGATCTTTGGGTTTTTTAAAGAGCGCTAACGAGTGGCAATAGCCAATCACTTCCTCCAAGCTGTCTTTGTAGACCAAGACCTTGGAGTGTCCGCTTTCAATGAAGGTTTTTGTCAGGCCTTCGATACCTTCTTCTAATTCTACGGCAGTAATTTCGGTCCGAGGAATCATGCAATCACGCACCTTAACTTGTTTAAATTCTAGTGCATTGTGGAAAATTTTGGTATCCACTTCGTTCTCTTCTTCCGTGGAAATTTTCCGATTTAGATTTTGTAGGTAATGATTTAAATCGGTCAGTCCGAAGGCTGGTTTTTCCTCGGAATAGGTAAGGCGTAATACTTTGGTGATAAACCATTTGGACAGGCCTACCGTTACCCAAACAAGCGGGAACATCAAGGTATTGATTATCCATATCGGGATGGCCAAAAACTCCAAAATGGCGTCTGGATTAATTAAGAAAATACTTTTTGGGGTGAATTCGGACGTCGTTAAAATCAGAATGGTTGCAACCACCGAGGCAAGTAAGCGTGCGAATAATTCATTCATCAAAGGAATGTATCCCAAAATTAAATGGTGCAAATATTCCTCCATGAATATTCCATAAGCTACAAGAGATAGGGTATTTCCAATAAGCATCGTCCCGATAAAACGCGATGGCGTCTTGTTGAAATGGGAGATGATTTTCGCGCTTAGGATATCTTGCTTGGCCTTTAGCTCGAAGTACAATTTATTCGAGGAGACAAAAGCCATTTCTACGCCGGAGAAAAATGCAGAGAAAACCATGGACGTAATAATTCCAATGATTTCGGCACTCGTAATTATATGTTCGGGGTCATCCATGTTAATTCTTTTTGTTCTTGTCTTCTTTGTTTAATCGCTCATTACGTGCGAATTGGTAGTAAAAAAGACAACCGACGGCAAACATGAGCCAACTGTAATGGTAGTTAATTTCTTGCCAAAATTGCCCCTGAATTTCCGGTGGGGTGGGCGAATTTAGGTCGACAATCCAGATGATTAGGAAGCCGATGGCAACAAATAAACTTAACTTTTCTTTGGTACTCATGATGCTAGTCGTTTTTCCGATCGACGGTAGGTTGCGATGAAAAGACCGATAAATATCAGGATTGATCCAATCCAAACCAAATTTATGTAGGGTTTTTCCAAAGCCTTAATAATAATTAAATCTTGCTGTGTCGTGTTAACCGCAAAACTGAATTGTTGGGTTTTCGGGTTGATCGTCGTGAATTTGATCTTGATTCCCGTTTCCTCACTCTCGAAGGCAGGCATAGCAACCATGCCATCTTTGATGATGAAAGTAGGCTTTAATTCAAATCGTTGATCATTCTTTCCAAGCACTAGGAAGTTGGCCTGAACCGCCGCGTCATTCGCGCCTAACTGAAACCCTTCTACTTGGGTAATCCGACTCACTTCTTTCAGAACCGCGACAAAATCATTTAAGAATAAGGTATCCCCGACCATCACTGTCGAATTCACCGTTTGGCTCCATTGTTTTTCCTCACCGGCTTCGGCAGCTAAACGTGGATCCAGTGAAACATAGGTGTAAATATCATGGCTAAAGGCATGTTTGATATCCGGCGAAATGGCGGTTCCCATTTTAGGGTTAACCTGCCAGCGCGGGAAGAGTGATACCGCTTTTCCTTCTGCGTTTTTGAATTCTAATTCGTAATAATTGTTTTCCGGTTCCACAGTGACCGTATCGCCTTTCTTTGCAATGGATTCGCCATTTACGACCACATCTTTCAGCGCCACGGCATGGAAATCCCCCTCGATGATTTCAAAATCCTTTTTATTGTAATAGCCTGGTTTTCCGCGAAGCGCAATTTTACGGCCCTTATAGGTCACCAAGTAATCTTGCATTTGTGCACCTTGCCCAAGCCAAAGGGGTAGATTCTCCTTGTTTTCTTTGTTGTTGTCTTTCGTGAACTGCTCCACTTTGTTGGAAATCGCAAAACCCGAGCGATTCAACGAAACAACTTTGGAATAACCCGATGAAAACAAAATACCGATGAGCATGACGGCTAAGCCGACGTGCGACAAGGCACCCCCGGCAATTGAAATTTTTTGACGCGCTAAGAACCAAAGGATACTGCCATTTGCATAAACAGCAAAAAGGCTAGACCACAATAAAACGATGTAAGAGATGGTGAATATCTTCCCTAGGTTTACGAAAAGGACGGATAACAAAGTGGCAACCAATACCGAGTTCCAAAGTGCCTTCCACTGATCTTTGTCTTTGATTTTTCCCCACCAAACATATTGCCCAATCGCGCTGAGGATCGCAACGCCGATGAAAATCCAGATTTGAATCTTGCTGTAATGCTCCACTTGGTCCGCCGGCAATGCGATGTTCGAAACCATGCCAAAAGCCTCCGCGATTTTGTTATAGACAGGTATGGAAGTCGTAAATGTTAGCTGGAATGCAGAAAGTCCTAACACGGATGCACCAACAAAAATCCAAAACTCGCGCGAGTAAATACCGAGTTCCTTTTCGTCCGTTGGTAAATCCTTCCAGCGGTACCAGGCCAATGCGATAGCGCCTACTAAGAAAGTCCCCATGTAAAGCAACAATTGTCCGGATAAACCAAGGTCCGTAAAAGAGTGAACCGACGCATTACCCAAAATTCCCGATCGATTTAGGAACGTAGAATAGAGAACCAAGATGAAGGTAGTAATCACCAAGATGATCGAGGTTTTCAACGCAGAACTTGAATTGCGGTAGGCGATCATTGTATGGATGGCGCCTATCCAAACGAGCCAAGGTACAAATGATGCGTTTTCCACCGGATCCCAATTCCAATAGCCTCCAAAATTCAGTGTTTCATAGGCCCAATACGCGCCCATCATGATACCAACTCCCAATACGCCTCCTCCGAAAAGGGACCAAGGTAAAGCTGGGCTAATCCACTCTGTTAATTGCTTTTTCCAAAGTCCAGCCATCAAAAAGGCAAATGGAACGAGGGTTAAGGCAAATCCCAAGAAAAGGGTAGGTGGGTGGATTACCATCCAATAGTTTTGTAATAATGGATTAAGGCCTCGTCCATCCTTCGGAATGAAGTTGGGCTGCATGCTCCATACCGGTAAATCCGGCTGAGCCTCCCGTAATAACAAGAACGGTGATGAGCCTATTTTCAATTCGATTCCGGGGATGATAATCCCTAAAATCATCGATGTTAAAAAGGTTTGCACCAAGGCGAAAATGGTCATTACCGGGCTTTCCCATTTGGGATTTCGGAACATTAAGAGAATACCTAAAAGTGCTTGCCAGAAAATCCATAATAAGAAACTACCCTCTTGGCCTTCCCAAAAACAGGATACGATGTAGGCAATAGGTAGTGCTTTGGATGCGTGTGAAAAGGCGTAATGGTATTCGAAATAATGGTTGTAAATGATGATATACAAGGTTGTAGCTACGGCGATAACGGCTGCCAAGTGCAAGAAAAACAAGGTTCTTGCGGCTTGTCGCCAATCATTTGCTAACTCGGCAGTTTGGCTTGAACGGTAATAGGCATAGGTTGCCAATAATGCCGTTACAAAGGAAACGATGATGAGCGCATGCCCTACTTGACCTATGGTTTCGTGTATCATATTATTTTTTGGCTTCAAATGAAGCACTAGTGTCGGCAGATATTTTCCCCTCTTGGTATTTTGAAGGGCACTTTAAAAGTATTTTGTCGCAATAGAAAATCTTGTCGGCCTTCATATTTCCCACCAAAACAATCTTTTCTGATTTCTCGAAATCTTGTGGTTTGGGAGCAGCATATATCACTTGATTTTCTCTTCCAAGGCTGTCTTCCACGATAAATTCTAATCGGTTGGCATCCAAAGCGGGATTAAAAACCATCCCCACAATCTTGCCCGAAGCGTCTTTTTTTAATTTACCTACTACGTGTACTTTTTGATTAGGATCTTGTTGGCTGATACGTTCAGCTTCATCGAATCCCACATAAGTACTGGCGTCGCCGGTCGTGATCAAGATGATTCCGATGGCAATGGCAATTAGGATTAGTCCAACGATGTGCGTTTTTTTCATTTGATGCGTTTTTCTAAATCAGTGATTTTACGATCGAGGCGGAAAAGGTAAATGAAAATGCCAACTAAAATGATGGTAACTACGGCGATTACCACATAGATTTTTCCGTCTTCACGGAATTTGTCGGCCATTTCCACAGAGTCCTGCGCTTGTCCGGCGAAACTAATGAGGGCCAGAATAAGGCTTAAAATATATCTTTTCATGTTAGTTATTTTCTTCGATTTGTTGTTCTAAATTTTTGATTCGGACGCGTAAGCCCGCTATCCAAAATCCCAATAAAGTCCATCCAATGATAGCAGGATAAAACACCATGCGCATGCGGTTATCCAAGTCCATGGGCTTTATTGGGATTTTGGATAGCGG
>JBJTMZ010000227.1:0-4691 GCA_046073805.1 Aquirufa sp. | reverse complement strand
CCAAAGAGAACCTTATCAAAACCCTTTCCGGGCTGAAGTTATTCGGTATCATCATGGCACTCGATGGAACCATCGTATTTGCGAATGCCTATACACACCAATTACTCGATTACAAAAACGGGGAGTTAAACGGAAAAGATTTCTTCAGCACCTTATTGCCCGAAGGAGAAACCGATGACCGCCGGGATTCCTTCCAAAAGGCCATCGCCGCCGGCGGACTTTTCGAAGACCGCGAACGTAATTACATTACAAAGTCCGGTTCCATGAAATGGGTGGAGGTCGCCTCGACCATCGTGCAGGAATCTGATCAGACTCAATACTTGAGTATCATTGGAGAAGATATTACGGAACGTAAGAAGGTTTCGGAAGCTTTAAGTCGGTCCAATGCCCAATTGCAGGATTTGATTAATAATACGACCGACCTGATTCAAATCACGGGCGTGTCGGGCCGTTTCCTATTTGTGAATAAAGCTTGGCTGGAAACGATGGGCTATACCGAAGAGGAAGCCCGTGACCTGAAAATTCAAGACGTTCTACACCCTGAATTCGCGCATCAAACCCAAGAACAGTTTGATAAATTAAGCAAAGGGGAGGAGCTGCCGGAATTTACTGCTGTTTTTCGGCGGAAAGATGGTCGCCGGCTCTATGTTTCGGGCTCCGCGACGTGTCGCTTTGAACGAGGTGCACCTACCGCTTACCGCTGTATTCTACATAACTCGACCGCAAAAGTGCGTGCCGAACGAGCCAATAAATTATTCTCTTCCATTGCACAGGTGGCCATTAATTCCACCAATTTGGATGACTTATACGTCAACATCCACAAGCAGTTGGGCGAGGTTATCGATGTGAAGAATTTCTTTATTGCCCAATATGATCCGGGTAAGAGTTACTTGTACTTCCCGTATTACATCGATGAATACTTCGACTCCCGCGTTCATTTCACCAAGCGTAAACTGGGAAATGGTCTCACGGAATATGCGATTATGGCGAATAAGCCGTTAATCCTTCATGATGACGACATCCATCAATTGGCCCAAGAAAAGAAAATCTACCTCTATGGTGTCGTTCCCAAAGTTATGCTTTGTGTACCCTTGCGTATAGGTGATCGCGTTACGGGTATCATTGGGGTGAAGTCTTATGAGCGTGCCAACAAATATGAAAATCGAGATCTGGAATTGCTCGACTTTATCTCGAGTCAAGTAGCTGTCGCCATTGCGCGCAAGCAGGCTGAAGAGGCATTGGCCCATGAAACCGCTCGATTAAATGCTATTTTCGAAGGAAGTTCCCACTTTATGTGGTCGGTGAATAAGCGATTGATGCTCACGAGTTTCAATCACGAATATGCGGATTTGTTGGAGCAGCAATTGCAAATCAAACCCCAACTGAATTTCAGTACGGAGAGTATGGGTTTTCAACTGGTCGCGCCGAATGAACGCAGACCTTTGGAAGAGAAATACAAACTTGCCTTTCGAGGCCAAAAACAACATTTTGAGTTGGAATTGGCTACCAAAAGAGGCGAACAAAAATGGTTGGAGATTTATTTGAATCCCATCCAATCCAATGGCATGATTGCGGAGGTTTCGGGTATCGCCCGAGACATTACGGATCTGAAAAAATACCAAGCTGAATTGGTTGAGGCCCGCGAACAGGCTGAGCATTCCCTGAAAGTGAAGGAGCAATTCTTGGCGAATATGTCCCATGAGATTCGTACGCCGATGAACGGGGTAATCGGAATGGTGGATTTGCTATGTGATTCGCCGTTGAATGAGGACCAACAAGATTATTTACAAACCATACGGAAATCATCCGAGACCCTCTTACATATCCTAAATGACATTTTGGATCTGGCCAAAATCGAGGCAGGTAAGATGGTATTGCATCCGGCCGACATTGTCTTTGAGGATTTATTGGACCGCTTGATGGCTTTATTTACTCCAATTGCCCATCAAAAGGGCAACAAGGTGAGTTATCAACTCGATGCTAACGTGCCTAAAGTTGTCGTAGCCGATGAGACCCGTTTGCTCCAAATCCTATCGAATTTAACCTCAAACGCCTTGAAGTTTACGGAAAATGGTTCTGTGAGCATCTCGGTCGCTCCCGTTAAAATCGCTGATAACAAGGTGGAGCTGATGGTTCGAGTGACCGATACGGGTATTGGTATCAGTCCGGAGAATTTGAAGAAATTATTTAATGCCTTCCAGCAATTAGATAACTCCACCTCGAAGAACTACGGCGGAACAGGTTTAGGACTTGCGATTTCCCGCGAGTTTTGCAAGATGATGGATGGGGAGATAGGAGTAGAATCTGAGGAAGGCAAAGGAAGTACGTTTTGGTTTACCGTACAATTAGCGATCGGGGATGAATCCAAAGCCTCTAGCATCAAACGTGCGGATAATTTTGATATCGCCGGAACTCTGAAGGAAGTGCATGCCCGTATTTTGTTGGTGGATGATAACATGACCAACCGCAAAGTAGCCTCTCAAATACTCCTCAAAGCGGGATGCGTCGTAGAAACGGCGACCAGTGGCCAAGAAGCCATCGATCGCTTGAATCAGGATACGGATTTTGATTTGGTCTTAATGGATATCCAAATGCCTGAAATGGATGGGATGGAAACCACGCGCCGATTGAAAAAATCGATTACGAATTTGCCACCTATTGTTGCCATGACGGCCTATGCGATGAAAGAGGATCGGGAGCGATTCCTCGCGGTGGGCATGGATGATTATTTAGCCAAACCGATTCGAGCACAGCAGCTTATTCAAATGGTGGGCAAATGGGTTCATGAAGGCCATGCTCCAGATGATGTCATTATTGATCAATCTTTTGAGGTGGTCGACGAGGAAGTTCTTAAGTCCTTATCGGATGCCGTTGGTGGGGATCCCGCGTTTGTGGAGGGAATGCTGAACGAGTTCATCGCTGAAGCCGAAGAACAAATCGCTGCATCTGAAAATGCTTATGCACAAAACGATTGCAAGGGTGTACAATCCGAGTTACACACCTTAAAGGGAAATTCAGGCACCTTGGGAGCTGCCCAGGTGCATCGAATCTGTGAGCAAATAGAAGCGAAGGCCAAACTCTGTGAGTTCAGTCAATTCCCTACCGAAATCATCGAACTAAAATCCGCACTCGCGAAATTTAAGCGCGCGATTCAAGACAGATTCGCCTAATGCGTGCCATATTGGCCGATTTTTTGAAAATATTTAAACATCTTCGTGCCATTTTTTCCGTATTTCATGGGTGGTCGGGCATTTGATAACAGCATGCCCAAATATCAACCACATGAATCCAAATAATTACACAGCACAGGCGGGCTTTATCATCCAACAAGCCATGGGGATTGCCCAGGAGCGGGGCCAACAAGCCATCGAAACGGGGCATTTGTTGCTAGCGATTCTTCAAGATGAAACGCAGACCTCTGCTTTTTTATTGAAGAAATTAGAAGTATCGGTAAGCCAGATTCAAAATGCTTTGACGCCGATATTAAACACTTATCCAAAAGTATCCGGAGATCAAGCTTACGCGAGCAATACCTTGCAGCAGGCATTGACGCGTGCCGACAAATGGAAGGCGGAATTAGGGGACTCCTATGTGAGCGTGGAGGTATTATTCTTGTCTTTATTGGATGGGAACGATGCCGTTTCCGATGCCTTGAAAAAGCTCGGATTAACAACGAAGAATTTTAAGCAAGCTATCATTGAACTTAGAGGAAACAGAAAAGTGAACGATCCACATGCAGAAGGTACTTACCAGTCTTTGGAAAAATACGGTAAGAATCTAAATGAGTTAGCGAAGGCGGGTAAAATTGATCCCGTAATTGGACGTGACGAAGAGATTCGTCGGGTCTTGCAGATTTTGTCCCGTCGGACCAAAAATAACCCAATTCTATTAGGAGAACCCGGTGTGGGTAAAACAGCCATTGTAGAGGGATTAGCCCAACGAATCGTTTCTGGCGACGTGCCGGAAAACCTGAAGTCCAAAATTGTGATGTCCTTGGACATGGGTCTTTTGGTAGCGGGTGCCAAGTATAAAGGTGAATTCGAGGAGCGTTTAAAGGCAGTCATCAAAGAGGTGACGGATTCAGATGGTGAGATTGTGTTGTTCATCGATGAGATTCACACTTTGATCGGTGCAGGTGGGGGCGGAGAAGGAGCCATGGATGCGGCCAATTTACTGAAGCCTGCTTTGGCGCGTGGTGAATTGCATGCGATTGGAGCCACCACTTTAAAGGAGTATCAAAAATACATTGAGAAGGACAAGGCTTTAGAGCGTCGTTTCCAGTCGGTCATCGTCGATGAACCCGATGTGGCAGATGCGATTTCCATCTTGCGAGGTATCAAGGATAAATATGAATTGCATCATGGTGTGCGGATTCAAGACGATGCCGTGATTGCGGCCGTGGAGTTGTCGAATCGCTACATTTCAGATCGTTTCTTGCCGGATAAGGCCATCGACTTGATGGATGAAGCGGCTGCTAAAATGCGTTTGGAAATTGATTCAGTGCCTGAGGCGATTGATGATATCCAACGAAAGATTATGTCACTTGAGATTGAGCGCGAAGCGATTCGTCGAGAAAATAACAAGGAGAAGGAATCTATCTTGAATCGGGAATTAGCGGATTTGTCGGAGAAGCGCGATGCCTTAAAAGGGCAATGGCAAGCGGAGAAGAGTGTTCTTGACAATATTCGTGC
>JBJTMZ010000226.1:0-15442 GCA_046073805.1 Aquirufa sp. | reverse complement strand
TGATTCGGACGCGTAAGCCCGCTATCCAAAATCCCAATAAAGCCCATCCAATGATAGCAGGATAAAACACCATGCGCATGCGGTTATCCAAGTCCATGGAATTAAATCCAGGATTTCCACCATTACCGGGATGTAGGGAGTCGGTCATGCGAGGCAAGATCCAAATCAATACCATGAACACGACAAAGGCAAAAATGTTATAAACCGATGAAATTCGGGCCTTTTGTTGTTCTTCGGGTAGAGATGATCGCACCAATAAATAAGCCAGGTAGATTAACATTCCTACGGCCACAGAATTCAGTTTAGGGTCATTGGTCCACCAGTCTCCCCAGGTAAATTTAGCCCAAACACTCCCTGTTACGAGCCCTAATATGGCAAATAATAAACCTGTTTCTACGTAGGCGTAGGATTGCAGGTCAGCCGACATATCCCCGCTCCGAAAATACCGAACAGAATGATAGACCGAAGTGCCCAATAGGAAAATCATGCCGAACCACATCGTCACATGGAAATACAAGTTTCTAACCGTTTCGTTTAGAATGGCTTGTCGGGGAACTTTCCCATTAAAACCTGCATAAACGGTATATAATAGCAAAATCATGCAAAGGATTTTGCCACCGTGTTTTTTTAATGTTTCCATATATACGGGAATAAAATTCCGGATAAAACAATCACAATCGTATCTAAAGAGCTTAGGATGGCAATCTCATCCCAATTTTCTTGGATTGAGATTCCATCCATGGCGCTTTTGGCCAGTTTTAAAATAAGTAATAGCAAGGGAATAATAATCGGAAAGCTCAATACAGCCATCAGGGTAGCGGAATTTTCCCCTTGAGCCGCTATGCCAGCCATTAAGGAGAGGCAAGATGCGAAACCGACTCCTCCAAGCACAATGGCTAATAAATAGAGCGGGATGTTTCCTACGGGATTGCCCATGACCCAGGAATAAAAGAAGAAACCAACCAGCGAAATACCAATCATCACCAAGGAGTTATAGATGATTTTCGAGTAGATGATGGCCTCCGGGCTGACCAACGAATAGTAAAATAAGTTGCGCTGCGATGACTCTTGGGTAAAGCTTTTGCCAATTGCGTTAATGGCAATAAATAAGAGGATAATCCAGAAAAGCGTGTTCCAAGTAATGGGGTTAATCGCTTGCTGTTTGGCTTTGAATGAAAGGTAACAAACGAAAATGGTGGATGCCAAATAAAGTAACAATCCATGTAGCGCATAGCGTTGTCGCCATTCGAGATGTAGTTCTTTTTTGACCAATACGTTTATTTCATTCAGGATCATGCCTAGATTCCCATAAAGGACCTGCAATTTACGATAGAAAATTTGCTTTAAAGTATAATCCTGTCAGTATTTTACCGAATTGAAATCTATTCGTTCAAAACTACAGATTATCATTTTTAGGTCGAAAATACTTAGTACATTTGTCCTAATTTTGAACAATTCTAAATAAGTAGAACTACGAATGCGAACTTTGGCGGATTTACATGTGGGCGAGCAAGCAGAAATCAAGGGTTTTACGGATGAATTGCTTTCATTGAAGTTGTTAGAGATGGGGTGTTTGCCCGGTACTCAGATTGAATTAACACATCAGGCGCCTTTTGGTGACCCGATAGCCATTAAAGTTTCCGGATATACTTTGAGTATGCGTAAGGAGGAAGCGGCTACCATACAAGTTAAACTGCTGTAAAATTGTCCAAACTAGCTAAAATAGCATTAATCGGGAATCCGAATGCGGGGAAGTCGTCGCTATTCAATACCCTAACGGGCTTGAATCAGAAGACGGGAAATTTTCCTGGGGTCACCATGGACAAATTGAGTGGCATTTGGGAGCTAGAACCGAATCGAAAAGTAGAGGTTTTAGATCTTCCCGGCATTTACAGTATCTATCCGAAGTCGATCGACGAGGAGTTAGTGATTAATATTTTAGGTAATCCTTCCAATCCGGATTATCCGGATATGGCCATCGTTGTAGCGGATGCGTCCAATTTGAAGCGTAATCTTTTGTTGTTTTCGCAGGTTCGGGATTTAGGTATTCCGACGGTGCTTGCGTTAAACATGGTCGATGTCGCTGAAAACCAAGGCTATGTTATCAATTCGATTAAGTTGGCCCGTGAATTAAATATCGAGGTCGCTGAAATTAATGCGAAGAAAGGGATTGGGATCAATGGTCTTCGTTTGGCTGTTGAGAAGACTTTGAAAAATCGCTTTGCATCCAATGATGCACTTCCACTGCCGGTGGGCGATGATTTGTTGGCTGATATCACGGCGCAATTTGGTGAAGCGGACCCCTATCGTTCGCTTTTGTGGTTGATGGAACACGACCGCATGAAAATGTTTTCAGATGCACAGCGCATTGGTTTTGATCGTCTGCAGGAGAAATATAAGTTTGATTCGAAGTCATACAAGACATCTGAAACGGTGAAGCGGTATGAGGTGTTGTCGGAAATTGTCGAGCGTTGCGTCATTAATTTAAATCGCCAATGGGATGCGCCGCCGGTGAAAACGATGACCGATCGTTTGGATAAATTCTTTTTACATCCGGTGGGTGGTTACCTGATTTTCTTGGGCATCTTGTTTTTGATGTTTCAGGCGGTATTTACTTGGGCAGCCTATCCGATGGATGCCATTGATGGCGGTGTGGCACAATTGAATGACTATCTCAAAGAGATATTGCCTCAGACTGCCTTAACGGGTTTGTTAACGGATGGATTAATTGCGGGTATTGGAGGTGTCTTAATTTTTGTGCCTCAAATTGCCTTCTTGTTTTTCTTTATTTCCATGTTGGAGGAAACGGGTTATATGTCCCGTGTGATGTTTATCATGGATAAGTTGATGCGTCGATTTGGCTTGAATGGGAAGTCGGTTGTTCCATTAATGTCGGGAGTTGCCTGTGCCGTTCCGGCTATTATGAGCACGCGTTCGATTGGTTCTTGGAAGGACCGTTTGATTACGATTATGGTGACCCCTTTGATGTCATGTTCGGCACGTTTGCCGATTTACACGGTATTGATTGCGTTAGTTGTACCTGAAAAAAGTACTTTATTTGGGATGTTTAACTTGCAAGGCTTGGCATTGTTTGGCTTGTATCTATTAGGTTTCTTCATGGCGATTTTATCTGCATGGGTAATGAAGCAATTGTTGCAGGTGAAGGAGAAGAGTTATTTTATCATGGAGTTGCCTACATATAAAGGCCCGAGATTTAAGCACATGGCGTTGTCGATCTACAATTCGGTCCAGGCATTTGTATTTGAGGCGGGTAAGATTATTGTTGCGATTTCGATTGTTCTATGGGTGTTAGCTAGCTATGGTCCGGGCGATAGTTTGGCGAATGTGGAGCAAACGGTTCGAGCTGCGAATCCGACGCTAGATGAAACGGCTGTGGCGAATAAAGTGGCTGCGGAGAAATTAGAGCAGTCGTATGCTGGACATTTTGGCCATTTTATTGAGCCTGTGATAAAGCCATTGGGCTATGATTGGAAGATTGGTATTGCCTTGATTACGTCGTTTGCGGCGAGGGAAGTATTTTTCGGCACCATGTCTACGATTTATAGCTTGGGAGGGGAGGTAGATGATGAGAATGCTACGATTAAGAATCGAATGCGGGCAGAGATTAATCCAGAAACCGGAAAGCCGCTCTATGGTGCGGCTTTGGGGTTCTCTTTGTTGATATTTTATGCATTTGCCATGCAATGTATGAGTACATTAGCAACGACCTATCGCGAAACGAAATCTTGGAAATATCCAGCGATTCAATTTCTGTACATGACGACATTGGCGTATTTGTCGGCCTTTATCGTTTATCAAGTACTATCTTAATAATTTACGGGAATCGAAGTTGCCGCTAAATTACTGGTGCTTTTCGCTAATAATTTCCCTTCTTCATTGTAGAGCTTCGCTTCGATGTTTGCAATTTTCTTTCCAACGCGGAAGATTTCAGAAACAGCTGTTACTTTTTCACCTGCTTTGGCTCCAAAAAGAAAATCGACATGGAGATTAATGGTTACGTAAAGGTGCTCGATTTCGACAGTGATTAATGTCATGCCCATGATTTCGTCTAGAATCGTGGTGATAATACCCCCGTGTAATACGTTTGCATGGTTGCATTGGTCGGCACGAACCGTAAATTCGGCTGTAATAGATCCGGCAGAGGCCTTGATAAGGGTTCCGTCTAAATAGCTAGTTATGGGATTGGGATTCCCATCGGCAATCTTTTTGTTAAGATTGGCGTTAAGAAAAGCAATCATTTTTTCGTTGGCTTTCATATTTGTATTACTTAGGCAATGTGTCATTAATTTCTTGACCAGGTAGCGGTTCGACCGAACATGGGTGTTCCAATGTAACCTCGAATATCTAGTTTTTTGTTATTGTCTTTTACCTTTAAAATGCAATCGTAGGTTTTGCCCGAATGGGGGTCATAAATGGTGCCACTCTCCCACTTTTCTCCATCAAAAACAAAGTCTTTTAAAATGACGGTTCCTACAATTTCCCGATTTCGCAATTTAGGATCGGGATTGTTGCTATCTTTTTTTCCAGGAGTTTTGCCCCAAGTGATCTTTCCGAAATAGCGATCCCCTTGTTTGAATATGCTAATTTTGCCATCTTTCGCCTCAGAAATCCATTCTCCAAGAATTACATCTGGACTGGTATTTGCGATGGCGGATGTGAGGGAGATGAGAAGAAATGTGCTCAGGGTAAGAAGCTTTTTCATAGTATGTTAATGATTGGTGGAACAAATATAGGATGATTTTGTGATTTGCGTATTTAGTTGATGCGAACAAAGTGTTTGCCTCAGTCAGATGTTATGCTTAATTTTGTTTTAAATAGCCACTAAATTTCAATTTCATAACAAGCTTATTGATAGGATGAATTACAATTTGAATCAAATCCCAGAGAGAACAACCAAACCGAGGCAAAAAGGTTTGACCATGGTCATGGATAAAGGGTTAAGTCTACGTCAAGTAGAAGATTTTTTAGAAATGGGAGCAGGTTATACAGATATTGTCAAACTCGGTTGGGCGACTTCATACGTTACTCCAAATCTCAAAGATAAATTAGCCTTATATAAATCTGCCGGCATTCCGGTCTATTTTGGGGGTACACTATTTGAGGCATTCTACATCCGTGGTCAATTTGACGAATATCGTCGGGTTTTAGATCAATATGGAATGGAATATGCGGAGATTTCCGATGGTTCTGTGGAGATGGAGTCAGATGTTAAGTGTGAGTTTATTCGGACTTTATCCCAGCAGGTGACGGTTTTATCCGAGGTAGGATCCAAGGATGAGGCTAAGATCATTCCTCCTTACAAATGGATCAAGTTAATGCGCATGGAGTTGGAAGCGGGAGCATGGAAAGTTATTGGCGAAGCACGTGAAGGGGGTAATGTAGGGCTTTTTCGTTCCTCTGGTGAGGTTCGTCAAGGACTGGTAGAGGAAATTTTAACCGAGATTCCTGAGGAAAAAATTATCTGGGAAGCTCCTCAAAAATCCCAACAAGTTTGGTTCGTGAAATTAGTGGGAGCCAATGTGAACGTGGGTAACATTGCCCCGAATGAAGTGATCTCCTTGGAAACGATTCGATTAGGTTTGCGTGGGGATACTTTCGATCATTTTTTAGATAAATAAGCTCCATGATTCAAATCCTACTTGATCTTTTAAAAGACCCTTTGACTTTTTTAAGTGAATTTATTGCGGCGAATGGATCATTGACTTACGCTTTATTGTTTGCCATTATTTTTGTGGAAACGGGCTTAGTTGTGATGCCATTATTACCGGGGGATTCGCTTTTATTTTCCGTCGGTCTTTTGGCATCAGCAAGTGGGCAATTAAGTCTAAGTACTGTAATTCCTCTAATGATTATTGCCGCTTTGTTGGGGGATCAGTTGAACTATTACATCGGTCGAAATTTCAGTGAGTTGGTCAAGAGCCGAGAAAAAATCTTGTTTCTTAAGCGTGAGCATATTGAGAAGACAGAGGCTTTTTATGCACAATATGGCTCTAAAATGGTGATTCTTGCACGCTTTGTCCCGATTGTTCGAACGGTTGCGCCATTCGTAGCAGGAGCGGGACGGATGTCCTATCCAGTTTATTTAATCTTTGGCGTTTTAGGGGCTTGTCTTTGGGTAATTAGTATCACGTTAGCGGGGTATTTTTTAGGAGACAATGCTTGGATCAAAGATAATTTCGAGAAAGTTGTCTTGGGTATTGTAGGGGTGTCCGTTTTGCCAATTGTCATTGGGGTATTGAAGCAACAGTTTTCCAAGAAATAAGATGAAGTCACTATTTGGATTGATTGGTTTCCCTTTGGGGCATTCTTTTTCCAAACGTTATTTTACCGAGAAATTCGAGCAAATAGGCTTAAGTGCTACACATGCCTACACGCAGTTTGAAATTCCTGCCATTGACCAATTCCCCTATTTGTTAGGCACGGAAGGTGTCAAGGGTTTTAATGTGACGATTCCTTACAAGCAACAAATAATCCCATATTTAGATGAAATAGATCCAGCCGCGGCACGCATTGGTGCGGTCAATACGATCAAGGTATTGGCTGACGGTCGGACACGTGGTTACAATACGGATTATTTGGGGTTCCAACAAACCTTGAAGGATTGGTCGGCCTATTCCGATTTTTCACAGCGTAATGCGCTGGTATTAGGGCAAGGTGGAGCAGCCAAAGCGGTCATTGCCGCCATTGAAGATTTGGGTATTTCCGTTATAAAAGTTTCAAGAACGGCATCGAATGGGGTGCTTGCTTATGAAGATTTGTCGGCCATCATGCATAGCGTAGGGCTGATTGTCAATACAACACCTTTGGGGATGCATCCCAACGAGGATTCTTGCCCACCCATTCCTTATGATTTGTTGACGAGTCAACATTTTTTATACGACATTGTCTATAATCCCTTGGAGACGACTTTCCTTAAAAAGGGGATGGCGCATGGTGCGGGGGGAGTCCACACAGGTATTCAAATGCTGTATGAGCAGGCAGATAAAGCTTGGGAAATTTGGCAGGCTTAATTATTTCAAATAAACCCCTCTATTTACATCATCCGTTACGATAACTTCAACATGATCCGCAATGGTCGTTGAAAGTTCGTAGCCTTTGTAGTCGGCCGCAATTGGAAATTTCCGATAGTTGCGATCGATGAGGACTGCGACTTGGAGTTTTTTGACTGGAATGCTTAAAAAAGGAGCTAGACTATAGGAAAAGGTCCTGCCGGTATTCAGTACATCGTCGGCAACAATAATCACCTTGTTTTCGAAAGTTTGAATGTCGGCAGAAAATTCCACGGGGCTTTCGTAAGGGACTTCTTTGTTTAGTCGAATTTCTACGGGAACCGCTTTGATGCTTGAAATTTCCCCCAAATGCTTGCTGAGCATGTCAGCTAGGGCATATCCTTGTCCGTTGATTCCCGCGATAATGATCTCTTGTTCTTCAAAATTGTTTTCAAAAATTTGAAAAGCAATTCGTCTTATTTTTTGTAAGAGTGCGGGACCGTCTAATACTTGTTTTGCCGACATATTCTTTCGCTTATTGTCTAAATTAGCCGATTAAAATTACCCAAAATTATCCAATTTTTGTACCTTTGACCTTTATTTCGCATTTAAAATAATTACCTATGGCTAAGAATTACGGAGCACAACAACGTGCCCAAATGCAAGCACCATCGAATCCTTTGGCAATAAAAACGAAGAAATACGGGTTAGAGAAGAATAAATATATTGCGATGTGTATGCGACAATTGTTCGCAAATCAATGGAAGTGGGCATTTATTCCTTTGGCTTTAGTAGGTTTGAACGTTTTCCTTAATCTGTCAGGTACTTACAAGAATTATTGGATTTACATCTTTTTAGCGATTGGTGTGATTGGGTATATTCTATTCTGGTTGATTCAATTTACGGGTATTACCCAACTGGCACAATACAAGCAGTTGTTCGATAAGTATCGTTACGAAATTGATAGTCGGCAGATATTTATGAAGATTTCTGATAAAGAAGGAGGAATCATTAAATGGGATATGATTTTGTCGGCCTACAAAGACAAGGAAGCTTATGTGTTAGAAATGGGGAAATATCAATTTATTTATCTTCCGTTTGTCATTTTCAATAATGACAATGACCGTAAGCTCATGGATAAAATCATGCGAGATAAGGGATTGATTAACTAAGATGGGAAGACTCTTGGCCATTGATTTTGGCTTAAAGCGGACGGGTTTGGCCGTGACGGATTCGTTGCAAATTATTGCAACGGGTTTAGATACGGTTCCCACGCATACCTTGTTGGACTATTTACAAGCTTATTTCACGAAGGAGGTTGTTGATCAAGTGATTATTGGATTGCCAGTCAATTTAGATGGTACCGATACGGATTCTACCCATGGGGTTCGCGTTTTGATCAAGCATTTCAAAAAGAAGTTTCCGAACATGCCAATCATCGAACACGATGAACGCTTTACGTCTCAAATGGCGATGCAGGCGATGATTACAGGTGGGATGTCCAAAAAGGACCGAAGGGAGAAGGGTACAGTGGATCGTGTTTCTGCGACGATTATTTTGCAATCTTATATGGAATCTAAACAATAAAAAAGGCCCTGATTGGGCCTTTTTTATTTTGTAACCACCTTTGCAAATCGGTGGTAAAATGGTGTTTTGCTATTTTCTGATTTGGGTTTGTATTTTCCCGTAATGATGGGAACATACATGACACGTCGGCGGGATTTTTCACCAAAATTCGGTGAAACTTCCACACGGTGCCAAAGTCGGCCATCATGTATCGTTAAGTCTCCACGATCGATTTCAAATGCGACTTCACGCGGATCTGGTCGGTGATCGATAAACTGTTTTTTGCCAAACAATAATTTCAGCATACTTTGGTTTTGAGTCCCTGGCAAAACACGAAGACCTCCGTTCGATGAGGGGCATTTATCCAAGTGAATTCCCACGTTCAACATCGGAAGGATTTTTTGTCCAAGGAAGAGGTCACGTGGGGAATCGGTATGCCAACCCATTTGGGTGAATTTTGAGTTAGGCTGATTCACGTAATGGTTAAACACTAAACCATCTTTTTCATCCGCACCGATGCGACCCTCATAAGGAGCTAAAAATTCAAGTAACAATTCAAAGCGAGGATCCTTTAAGAACTCCGCCAGAACATCACTGTATTTGTTGGTGAAACACATTCGCTGAATCATGTCCTTCCCGTCGGGATCCTTACCAAATTTCAACGGAATGCCATTAATTTTCTCAACACCTTCCTTCAACCATTGCGATTCAATCTTCGTGAGTTCAGCGATAAATAGTTCTGCTGTCTCGTTCGATATGAAGTTTTTGAACTGTATAACCCCATATTTACGGAAGTATTCTTTTTGCTCCTCTGTCAGTGATTCACCGAGGGTAAAAGTTTTATATTCAAATTTGGGTGTTCCTTTTTTCATGTTGACAAGGCCTTGTCGGCTTATGTTTCAATGTTGATGCTCTACTTAGACGCAATATGAACATGCAATTTACGTCATTGAACTCGAAAAATTTCTTATTGGTTTCAAAATTCTGATGAAAATCAGAATTTTATCAGGGGAATCCCTGAAAATAATTGCAATTTTGGGCTTTCAAATTTTTCATTAATGTCTAAGTTTATTTTCATTTTTTTATTGGGGGTGTCTTTTTTAACACAGGCCCAACAGGAAGGTCGTAAGGGTTCCTATTTTGTTTTTTGGGGCTATAATCGTTCAGATTATCCAACATCAGATATTCATTTCACAGGTCCAGGATATGATTTTACCCTGCATGATGTAGTTGCAGCCGATGCGCCAACACCTTTTGACGGGTTTAAGACGTATTTTAATCCGAATCTTTTTTCAATTCCAGAATTTAATCTACACGCAGGCTATTTCATTAAAGATAATTTGTCCATCAGTATTGGTTGGGATCACATGAAGTACGTCATGGTTCCTGATCAGCCATCCCATATTTCGGGTTATATTAATGCGCAGGTTTCTAGTCCTGCTTTTAAAATAAATCCGGCTTATGTGGGAACCTACAATCACACGCCATTTACCATTTCGTCCAAAGATTTCTTGCAATATGAGCATACGGATGGATTCAATTATGCTTCGATTGAGTTGGAACATTACAAGCCTATCTGGAATCCAGGAAAAGGGAAGATTGGGATAGAGTGGTTGAATGGAGTCGGTGTTGGCGCGGTTGTTCCGCGTTCCGACGTTCGTTTGTTTACTTTGGGGCGTAATAATTACTGGAATTTAGCGGGAGCAGGAGCATCGCTAAAGACAGGTTTGCGCTTAAATCTGTCCCGTCGTTTTTTCATTGAAACCGCGATTAAAGGGGGCTACACAAATTTGTGGGATGTCCATACAACCGGAGAGGCCGTTGACCAGGCCAAGCAATCGATTTGGTTTGGCGAGCTTTATTATGCTCTGGGCTTTAATTTTGGCCGCAAAAAATAATTTTTAGGTTAGCCTAAAAAATAGTATTTTCGTGCCATGCGCATCGGAATATTATTTTTTTTGTTGGTGAGTTTCTGTACATACGCTCAGCAAGAGGGTCGCATCGAGACGGATCGTCCGGATCAAACGGAATGTCCCTTCATCGTTAAACGCGGTTATTTTCAAGCTGAAATTGGATTTAATCGGGCGATTGAGGGGAGTAATGTTCAATATTTGACGCCAACTAGTTTATTGAAAATAGGCGTTCATCCGCTCCTTGAATTGCGCTACACACTCGTACAGGAACCCGGTGTTGGTTTTTCAACCGAATCTTTCGGGTTTAAGTCTCATATCACACAAGAGGTGGGTTGGTTTCCCAGAACAGCATTCATAGTTCAATACCATGTCAATCAAGACCGTCGGGACCAAAGCGAGTTGAATACGCTGCCTCATTCCGTTGGAGAAACGATCCTGACCTTTCAGAATTCCTTAGGTGGCCCTTGGGGTATAGGGTATAATTTGGGTGCAGAATACCATTCAGATGGAGGCGTTGAAGGTATTTACCGGATTGCTCCGAATGTCAACTTGGGTACAAGGGGATATGCTTATGCTGAAATTTTTGGCCGTTTCCCTTCGTCGGCATTCACGGACACCTGGGTTGATGGGGGTTTAGCGTATTACCTGACAGATCATGTAAAATTGGATATTTCTGCGGGGAAGAGTATTCAACAGGGGGAATCGTGGTATGCGGCTTTGGGAATTTCTTTCCGAATGCGACTTTGGTGATTGCAGTCTAAAGCGATAATTGTGTAAATTGCGAGGATGCGGTATTTTTTCTTACTTGTAGGCGTTTTATTGCTGGGGCTTTGTATGCCTTCGGGCCAACTTATTGCGCAGGTGAAGGAAAATATCAGCGTGGAAGTAGGGAATAAAAATATCAGTTCCGTCGATCAATTTAGCATTCAGTTTTCGATTTCTGCGAATGAACAGGCGCCAACTTATCGTTTTCCGGAGATTAATGGTTTTCGGAAATTAGGGGTGAGCCGGAGTAAGGTTTCTAATTTTGAAAATGAACAGGTAGTCCAAACGCTCACGTTTACACAGTACTATCAACCCAATGCTCCCGGAAGTATTTTAGTTCCCACATTGGAGCTCGAAGTGAATAAGCAACTATTTCGGATTGAGCCATTTGTCGTTCAGGTTAGTGCTGGCCAGGAAAAGCAGGAAGAATTGCCTGTGGAAATTCAATTGCCCGCACAGGTTGATTTAGCCAAAAATAAGCCATTCTTTCTTGTAAGAACGGACGTCTCACGTCCATTTGTCGGTCAGGCATTTACGCTAACAATGTCATTGTATGTTCCTGCGAATAATGGAATCGAGTTAAGTTTTGATCATAATGATGTCCAAATCCCTGCGCTGATTCAGCAAATTCGACCCCGAAATTGTTGGGAAGAGAATTTTGGATTGCAAGTAGAACGAGTCATTCAAGGGAACTTTCAAGGGAAAAAATACACGGAGTATCGATTCTTTCAGGCGACTTACTTTGCTTTGGACTCAAAAGTTATTCAAGTGCCTTCTGTCCGTTTTCGACTGTTGCAATCGGGGAAGTCGAAGGAAAAATTACCTATGTATTTGAACTCCATGGCTTTTTCGATCGTTCCTCGGCCACTCCCGAAGCATGCTTTGGCGGGCAAGGTGCCTGTGGGGCGATATACGTTGATCGAAACCTTAGATAAAACCAACGCAAAAACGGGGGAGAAGGTTATCTACCAATCGAAGGTATTGGGCAATGGGAATAGTATACTTTGGGATACCAAGGAGGTTGCGTCTGATTATTTTTTAAGTTTTAATTTGCTTTCAACAGAACGCGCGGTATTTCCCAAGCGTGATCAAATGTTTGGCAATAAATCGGACATTGTTCGTATAATTCCGGAGCAACCCGGTAAATTTGCGTTAGCGAATTATTTTAATTGGATTTACTTCAATGTGGATAAGGAGCGCTTTGATACCTTGCGTTCGAAGTTAGCATTAACCGTCGTTGGACAGCCCCGGGATCGAAAATTAGATACTTCCATGGAAAAAGGAGGACTATACGAATCGATTGAGAATCAGGATAGTTTGGACGTTCATTGGAATCGCTGGGTGAACTGGCGACAATTGGTTAATTTTGTATTGATGATTATGTTTGGATTCATTGTCTTCCTGTTTTGGAGGGCGTCAAAATAGCGTTATGGGGAGTATATACGGTAAAATTTTTCAGATAAGTACCTTCGGGGAGTCACATGGCGCCGCTGTGGGGGTAGTCATTCAAGGTTGTCCAGCGGGCATTGATTTCGATATGGAATTCATCCAATCTGAATTAGATCGCAGAAAGCCTGGTCAATCACGTATTACGACACAACGAAAAGAGGCGGATTCTGTCGAGGTGCTTTCAGGGGTATTTGAGGGTAAGACCACGGGAACGCCCATTGCAATGCTCGTTTGGAATGGCGACCAACGGTCGAAGGACTATTCGCACATTGCCGATCAATTCCGTCCATCGCATGCTGATTACACCTATTTTGCAAAATATGGCCTTCGTGATTACCGCGGGGGTGGTCGGTCATCCGCTCGTGAGACGGTTGCCCGAGTAGCGGCAGGAGCGTTAGCCAAATTGGTTTTAAGCCAGTTGGGCGTTAAGATCAATGCCTACGTTTCCCAAGTAGGAACCTTGAAGTTGGAAACGCCCGTGGAGCAATTGGATTTGAGTTTAACGGAATCCAATGCGGTACGTTGCCCGGATCCCGAATTGGCGGAGAAAATGTTTACCTATATTGATGAGATTCGGAAAGAAGGAGACTCGGTGGGAGGCGTTGTTTCGGCCTATATCACGGGTTGTCCGGTGGGATTGGGAGAACCTGTTTTTGATAAATTGCATGCGGAATTAGGAAAGGCGATGTTGAGCATAAATGCGGTCAAAGGCTTTGAATATGGAAGTGGTTTTGATGGGGTGGCTTTACGGGGTTCACAGCACAATGATTTATTTGAAAAACGTCCAGATGGAAGTTTAAAAACATTGACAAATCATTCTGGAGGAATTCAAGGGGGGATATCCAATGGAGAGCCGATTTATTTCCGGGTTGGATTTAAACCGGTGGCCACGATTATGCAGGATCAATCAAGCTTGAATGAAAAGGGGGAGGAGATCACGGTTTCTGGAAAGGGACGTCATGATCCTTGTGTGGTACCACGTGCCGTGCCGATTGTGGAGGCGATGGCTGCGATTGTCTTATTGGATTTTTATTTGCGGAATCGCGTGATTCAAATGCCTGCCTAATGGTTTTGAATGAGGATGCATATTACATGGGACTCGCACTCCGTCAGGCCGAACAGGCCTTGGAGGAGGACGAAATACCGGTCGGGGCAGTTGTCGTTTGTCAAGGAAAGATTGTCGCGAAGGCATTCAATCAGACGGAGATTTTGACGGATGTAACAGCTCACGCAGAAATGTTGGCGATTACCTCTGCTGCACAAACAATCGGTGGCAAGTACCTAAAAGATTGTACACTATATGTTACTTTAGAGCCCTGCTTAATGTGCGCGGGAGCCTTGTATTGGTCGCAGCTAGGACGTTTGGTTTTTGGAGCTTCCGAGGAAAAGCGTGGTTTTCGAGCTTTGGGTTCGCGTATTTTACATCCCAAAACGGAAATTGTAGGTGGGGTATTAGCCGAGGAATCTGAGGCATTATTGAAAGAGTTTTTTTCACGTAAACGATAGGGGAAACGAACAAAAATTACCCTGGACGTGTTTAGATAATTAGCATAAACATTCACAATTTAATATTACAGATATGGCTTTTGAATTAGCACCTTTACCTTATGCGAATAACGCATTAGAACCTCATTTTGATGCATTAACGATGGAGATTCACCATGATCGTCATCACAATGCGTATGTGACCAACTTGAATGCTGCGGTTAACGATACGCCACTTGCGGGTAAATCATTGGAAGAATTGTTTGCTACGATTTCTACCTTATCTCCAGCGGTGCGTAATAACGGCGGTGGTCACTACAACCACGATTTGTTTTGGAACATTTTATCACCCAATGGCGGTGGAGCTCCGGTCGGAACATTAGCAAAAGCGATCGATGCGAAATTCGGATCATTTGATGCGTTCAAAGAGGAGTTTAAGAAGGCGGGTATTACACGCTTCGGATCAGGTTGGGCTTGGTTAGTGGCACAAAAAGATGGTTCTATTGCCGTTTCTTCGACGCCAAACCAAGATAATCCCTTAATGGATGTTGCCGACGTAAAAGGCTTCCCAGTTATTGGATTGGATGTTTGGGAGCACGCATATTACTTGAAGTTCCAAAACAAGCGTCCGGATTACATCGATGCTTTCTGGAGTGTAGTGGATTGGAATAAGGCAGAAGCTCGTTATTTAGCTGCTCAGAAATAATTTTATTGGGGGAGATTTGTAAAATTCTCCCCCTTTTTTTGTTTTTGGGTTTGCATTATTGCAAGCTTTCCGTATTTTTGCAGTCCTAAATGGCGGTTGTAGCTCAGTTGGTTAGAGTAGGCGTTTGTGGTGCGCTTGGTCGTGGGTTCGAGTCCCATCATCCGCCCGTTTCATTTGAAAAGTCCTGGTAAAATGCCAGGACTTTTTTTTATTTTTGGGTATGAACGAATCCAAGCAGCGTGTAATCGCTTACATTGATGGCTCCAATTTATACTTTGGCATGGTGGATGCTGGGCTAAAGTATTGCAAGTGGTTGGACGTACAGAAATTAATGGAGCAATTTTTGGACCCCAACCAAACTTTAGTCGCAGTCAAGTTTTTTACATCTCGGCTAACGCACAATGCAGAGAAAGAAACGCGGCAGGCGACTTACCTTGCGGCGCTTGAACAATCGGGAGTGGATTTGATTTTTGGTTCTTATCACAACAAAACAATCGAATGTTATCATTGTAACCATACTTGGATTACGCCCAAAGAAAAAATGACGG
>JBJTMZ010000225.1:0-4880 GCA_046073805.1 Aquirufa sp. | reverse complement strand
GCACACGCTTAGGACTTTTGAAATTAGTAGGTAAGCGTCGCCGTTTACTCGATTACTTAACTCGTACCGATATCTCACGTTACCGTGCGATCATCGCTGAATTAGGTATTCGTAAATAAATACAAGCAGGGTTCCTTTCATTTAGGAGCCCTGTTTTATTTCCTTTTACCCCGTTTGAATTCATCAAACAAACATTCTACTCACGCAAGGTTGCGTGAAAATTTATTCCAAAACGTATGTCATTTAACATCATTACAAAGCATATTTCGATGCCTGATGGCAAGGAAATCCAAATTGAGACTGGCAAGTTAGCCAAGCAAGCGGATGGATCTGTCGTTGTGAAGTCTGGAAATATGATGCTGCTCGCTACCGTTGTAGCAAACAAAGAGGCCAAAGAAGGTGTAGATTTCCTTCCTTTATCAGTTGACTATCAAGAAAAATTTGCGTCTAATGGACGTATTCCAGGATCTTTCTTAAAAAGAGAGGCGCGCCTTTCGGATTATGAAATCCTTATCTCTCGTTTGGTGGACCGCGCTTTGCGTCCAACCTTCCCAGACGATTACCATGCGGATGTTCAAGTATTGATCAATTTAATCTCAGCAGATGCAGAGGTTTTACCAGATGCTTTTGTGGGCCTAGCGGCTGCAGCGGCTTTGGCAGTATCAGACATTCCATTCAATGGTCCAATCTCCGAAGTTCGCGTTGCGAAAATCAACGGTGAATATAAAGTAAACCCAAGCGTGAGCGAATTAGCTGGCGCATCCCTTGAATTAATCGTTGCAGCTAATGCAAACGATATTTTGATGGTAGAAGGCGAGGGTGATGAGGTTTCTGAAACAGAAATGTTGGAAGCTTTACGCATTGCGCACGATGCGATCAAATTACAATGTCAAGCTTTAAATGAATTAACCGTTGCTTGTGGTAAAACCGAGAAGCGTGTTTATTCACACGAAACACACGATGAAGAACTTCGTGCGGAATTGTGGAAAAACTACTACGACAAATATTTGACCGTAGCAAAACAAGCAAATCCGAAGAAAGACGAGCGTAAAGCCGCTTTCAAAGCGATTGTTGATGAATTCATCGCTTCCCTTCCGGAAGATCATACGGTAAACATTTCCCTTGCGAAAGTTTACTTACACGATATCGAGAAAGAAGCTGCTCGTCAATTGGTATTGCAAGAGCGTTACCGTTTGGACGGCCGTAAATTGAACGAAATCCGTCAAATCACTTGTGAGGTAGATTATTTACCTACACCACATGGTTCTTCGGTATTTACACGTGGAGAGACTCAATCCTTGACAACGGTTACCTTAGGTACCAAGATGGATGAGCAAATTATCGACCAACCGATGACACAAGGGTACAATAAATTCATGTTACACTACAACTTCCCAGGTTTTTCTACAGGTGAAGTGAAGCCAAACCGTGGCGTAGGTCGTCGTGAAGTAGGTCATGGTAACTTGGCGATGCGTGCCATCAAGAAGGTATTACCTCCCATGGAGCAATTCCCTTACACGTTACGTGTCGTTTCTGATATTCTTGAATCCAATGGTTCATCTTCCATGGCAACCGTTTGTGCGGGTACGTTAGCCTTGATGGATGCCGGCGTTCAAATCAAAGCACCTGTTTCAGGTATCGCGATGGGCTTGATCTCGGATTCAAAAACAGGAAAATACGCCGTATTATCCGATATCTTAGGAGATGAAGATCACCTAGGCGATATGGACTTTAAAGTGACGGGTACTGAAAATGGTATCACGGCTTGTCAAATGGACATTAAAGTTCAAGGATTATCGTACGAAGTTTTAGCAGAAGCCTTAACACAAGCGAAAGAAGGTCGTTTACACATCTTGAACGAGATGAAGAAAGCGATGCCTGCGGTTCGTGAGGACTTCAAGCCACAAACACCTCGTGCAACAGTTATCAAGATCATGAAAGACCAAATCGGTGCGGTAATCGGACCAGGTGGTAAAGTCGTTCAAGATATCCAAAAACAATCAGGTGCTACCGTAACCATCGAAGAAAAAGAAGATGGCGGATACGTAAGCATCTTCTCAGCAAATGGCGAGGCGATGGCTCAAGCCGTTCGTATGGTGAAAAACATCGTAACCGTTCCGGAAGTAGGAGAGGTTTACGAAGGAAAAGTGAAGAATATCCAAGCTTTCGGTGCATTCGTTGAATTCCTACCTGGAAAAGACGGTTTATTGCACATCTCTGAAATCTCATGGGATCGTATCGATACGATGGACGGAGTTTTCAAAGAAGGAGACAAAGTGAAGGTTAAATTGGTGGAAGTAGACAAGAAAACGGGCAAATTCCGTTTATCTGCTAAAGTTCTTTTACCAAAGCCTGAGGCTCCTGCCAAAGCGGAATAATTTTATCATTAAATGGGCAAAAGTGAAACCTTTTGCCCATTCAATTTGTTGTAAGATCCTATGAGACAGCTAAAAATTAGCAAACAAATTACCAACAGGGAGAGTCAATCACTTGACAAATACCTGCAGGAAATCGGTAAAGTCGATTTATTAACGCCGGATGAAGAGGTTATCCTCGCTCAAAAAATCCGTGACGGGGATCAATTGTCATTAGAGCGTTTAACGAAGGCCAACCTACGTTTCGTTGTTTCCGTTGCGAAACAATACCAAAACCAAGGCTTGAGCTTAGGTGATTTAATTAACGAAGGAAACTTAGGTTTGATTAAAGCTGCCCAACGTTTCGATGAGACACGTGGTTTTAAATTCATTTCTTATGCTGTTTGGTGGATTCGTCAATCGATCCTTCAGGCATTGGCTGAACAATCACGTATCGTACGTTTACCCTTAAACCGTGTCGGTTCTTTGAACAAAATCTCAAAAACCTTCTCGGAACTCGAACAAAAATTCGAGCGTGAGCCATCTCCAGAAGAATTAGCCGAAGTATTGGAAATTTCGACGGGTGAGGTTGTGGATACCTTGAAAATCTCAGGTCGTCACGTATCCATGGATGCACCATTCGTTCAAGGGGAGGAAAATTCCTTGCTAGACGTATTGGAAAACGATTCGGAAGATAAACCAGATTCGGGTTTGATCAACGATTCACTACGCAGAGAAGTTCAACGTGCTTTATCTACCTTAACCCAACGCGAAGCTGACGTCGTGACGCTTTACTTTGGATTAAATGGAGAGCATGCGATGACCCTCGAGGAAATCGGTGAGAAATTCAACTTAACGCGTGAGCGTGTACGTCAAATCAAAGAGAAAGCCATTCGCAGACTCCGCCATACGTCACGTAGTAAAGCCTTGAAAACATATCTTGGATAATTTAAAAGCCTCTCACGAGGCTTTTTTTTGCTATGGCCTACCCAGCAGGACTTGTGGATTTGATAGATGATTTATACCAACAAGGTGTAAATGAGGCGGTTATATGCCCAGGTTCTCGAAATGCGCCCATCATGTTGGCACTAAAGCGCCACGGTGGATTTACCTGTTATTCCATCGCGGATGAGCGTTCCGCAGGATTTTTCGGACTGGGTTTAGCGCTTAAATCCAAGAAACCGGTAATTATTTGCTGTACATCCGGCTCAGCAGGATTGAATTTTGCTCCAGCGGTCGTAGAAGCCTTTTTTCAAGAGGTACCCTTGATTGTCTTAACGGCCGACCGACCTGCAGAATGGATCGGACAATGGGACGGACAAACCATTTATCAAAATGAGCTGTACGGTAAACACGTCAAGCATTTTGAATCCTTTCAAGCCTTTCAATCCCATCAATTAGTCGAAAAGGCACTCGAATTCCCGCAAGGACCCGTTCACATGAACATTCCGATTGCAGAGCCCTTCTATCCAGCAAAAGGTGAGGAGCTGCCTGCGCGTTCCACGGAATTTGCGAACGAAACTCACCAAAAAACCTATTCCTGGGATTCGTCCATTTTCGCCCATACTGAAAATCAGAAATGGCTGATTACCGTAGGACAAAGACCCAAAAATAGGGCAGAGGATGTATTATTTGAAGCTTTAGCACAAAAAGGCATTCCGGTGATAGGTGATGCAACGGCTAATTTACCGGCGGCCTGTGAAGTCAATCACGATGTTTTATTGGCCAATGAAAGCCTATGGCCAAATCTCAAAGCGGATTTTCACGTGCATTTTGGGAAGTCCTTTGTTTCGAAACGCATTAAGCAATTTATGCGCCAACAAAAACTCGCTTTGTCCTACCTCGTTCATCCCAATCCCATCGAGCGACCAGATCCGTTCTTGTCACTAACCGATGTGATTCATGCCGATGCGCTAGAGGTATTGGAAGAATTGAATCGATTACAAATACCTACTAATCAGTCATTTACAAACGATTTAGATGGGATTAAATTTAAGCAATTTGCCTATTTCAAATCCCCAGCTTGGAATGAATTACATATCTATAACCGACTGATTCAGCAGATCGATACATCAGATGCTGAAATTCATGTGGGAAATTCATTGGCTATCCGCTACATCAACTGGACGGAGTCGAAGTTACACCACACCGAAGTATTCTCGAATCGAGGAACAAGTGGCATCGACGGTTGCTTAAGCACGGCGGTGGGAGCAAGTCAATCCACGGATAAACTATGTATTTCACTTTTAGGCGATGTATCCTTTCAGTATGATCGGAATGCACTCTGGAACAATTACTTGCGTCCAAATTTACGCATCATCGTGATGAACAATGCCGGGGGGGCAATATTTAAGGTATTGGATGGTGCCAAAGACCTACCCGAATTGGATGAATTTATGGTTACTCAGCAGCCGTTTACGGCGGAAAATACGGCAAAGGATGCCGGATTAAGCTATTTAAAGGCCACCAATTGGAATGAATTGGAATCTTGCTTAGCTCAATTTTTAGGCACGAGTTCCAAAGGGA
>JBJTMZ010000224.1:0-6218 GCA_046073805.1 Aquirufa sp. | reverse complement strand
CTACGTTTAAGTTGGTGCAAGCGCTCGTAGGCCAACAATTAGGTATTCTCTCTGCGGGATCTGTTTTTGGGCATGCAGGAGCTCCTGTCAAATGCCACTCACATAATACATCGCACAATGATTTGCACAATGCAATTCAGTGGTCTTGTAATCCCTATTTCTACCATGCATTTCGAAAGATTTTGTACGATGGAACGACAGGAAACACGTTTGAGCGATCGGCGCAAGGTTTACAACGTTGGTCTGAATTAGTAGCCAATTTTGGTTTTGGCCGTAAATTGGGTGTGGACGTGAGCAACGAGAAAAAGGGGATTTTGCCCAATGTGGATTATTACAATAAGGTATACAAAGGGGAGAATACTTGGAAATTTTCGAATATATATTCCTTAAGTATTGGGGAGGGGGAATTAGTAGTAAGCCCCCTAAAAATGGCGAATTTTGCGGCAATTATTGCGAACCGCGGCTGGTATATTCCTCCGCATTTGGTTAAGGGGGTTGGAGAAAAAAGAAGCATTGATCCATTTTATAAGAATCCGGTTTCGGTCGGGGTAGATGCCAAATATTTCCCGGTGGTTATTCGTGGTATGCAGGATGCGGTATTGCATGGAACGGTGGGGGCGGATGGACGTATTCCGGATATTACCATGTGTGGAAAGACGGGTACTTCCCAGAATCAGAAAGGGAAAGATCATTCCATTTTTATTGCCTTCGCACCGAAGGATAATCCCAAAATTGCGATTGCTGTTTTTGTTGAAAATGCGGGATTTGGGGGATTTGCAGCCGCACCGATTGCTTCATTGATTGTGGAGAAATATTTGAAGGGCAGAGTGGACCGCAAAGCAGTTGAAACGAAATTTATGAACATGAGTTATTTGGCGAATGTGACTTACAATCGCCCAGTGAAAAAAAATACGAGCGATAGTTTACGAAAATGAGTCAATCATCCGGACATATGGCAAGTCGGCTAGACTGGTGGAGCGTGGCATTATATGCGCTGTTTGTGCTTTTGGGGTGGATGAGTATTTATTCTGCCGTTTACAATCCGGAGGCTCCGCTAAGCTTGTTGGACGCATCGTTTTATACGTCCAATGCGGGCAAGCAGCTCATTTGGATTGGCACGAGTATGGTGCTGATTATGTTTATTTTCGCGTTGGATTACCGCTTTTTCGAGTCTTTCGCTCCTGCGATTTATGGAATGTTTATTCTGCTCTTAATTCTTGTACCCTTTCTGGGGGTGACGATTAATGGATCACATTCTTGGTTTAAAATTGGAACGGTCACGATTCAACCGGCTGAATTTGCGAAAACGGCAACAGCCTTATTGGTCGCGAAATACTTGAATGACCCGCAAGTGAGCTTGGCTCGATTTAGGGATCAATGGAAGGCTGCCGTCATTATTGGTGTGCCTATATTGTTAATTATTGGTTCCAATGAAACGGGCTCGGCTTTAGTCTTTGTTTCTTTTATTATTCTTTTATATCGGGAGGGCCTTCCGGGTGAATATCCAGGACTCTTGTTAGGTGGGATTTTTTTGTTTGTCAGTGCTTTGATTCTGAAGCCTTTAACCATTTTTATTTTGTTAGTCATTTTAGCGGGCTTATTGATTTTGGCTATGCCAATTTATTTGCAGCGGATGTATCAAACCTATGTGAAGGCAGCCTTGGGAATATCGGTGATCATGACGCTGGCCATGTTGGTGGAATGGGTTGTGAATCATGTTTTGAAAGAGCATCAGCGAAATCGTATTAAGGTGTTATTAGACCCGGATTTTGATCCTCGAGGTTTGGGATATCAGGTGACGCAATCTAAAATTGCGATTGGTTCAGGCGGATTTTGGGGAAAGGGATATTTAGGGGGAACACAGACTAAGTTTGATTTTGTGCCGGAACAAAGTACTGATTTTATTTTCTGCACGATTGGGGAGGAGTTTGGATTTATCGGAGTAGCTGGAATCATTATTTTATTCATGGTCTTTTTGTGGCGCTTGATGTATCTGGCAGATTTACAGCGTTCGCGATTTGCGCGTGCATACGGATATGGGGTCGTGGGAGTACTTTTCTTTCACTTTTTGGTCAATATTGGTATGACGATTGGTCTGATGCCCATCATGGGTATCCCCTTACCTTTCATTAGTTACGGGGGGTCATCTTTATGGTCGTTTACAATTTTGTTATTTATTTTTCTCAAATTAGACTCTCATCGGTCTGATATGCTTTCTCGTTAATATGGAAAACGAAACAATTTCTTCCAAAGCCAAAATGCTCATTGCGGTAGCCGCGCTGGGTTATTTTGTAGATGTCTACGATTTAATCTTATTCTCGGTTGTTCGGAATCCGAGTCTGATGAGTTTAGGCTTGAAAGGTCCTGAATTGCTAAACCAAGGACTCAATTTGATGAACGTGCAAATGGGAGGAATGCTATTGGGGGGTATTTTGTGGGGAATTTACGGGGATAAAAAGGGACGTAAATCGGTATTGTTTGGTTCTATTTTGTTGTACTCGATCGCAAACGCGCTAAATGGCTTCGTAACTGATTTGAATATGTATGCTTTGTTGCGTTTTATTGCAGGAATCGGCTTGGCGGGTGAATTAGGGGCTGGGATTACCTTGGTCAATGAGACCTTACCTCCTTCTAAACGAGGAATTGGTACCTTGATTATTGCCGGGGTCGGTGCTGCAGGGGCTGTATTTGCTCCGATTATTGCGGGTTTGAGTTCTGATCCCGAATGGTGGCGTACTTGTTATTTCATTGGAGGAGGAATGGGATTAGCCTTATTATTACTCCGTTTGGGAACCTTTGAATCATCGATGTATTCGCACATGGATGCAGGTGTTGAGAAAGGAAATTTCCTGCAATTATTTTCCTCACCAGCTATTTTCAAGAAATACTTATACTGCATATTGATGGGTTTACCCATTTGGTACATCATCGGAATCCTTGTCTTTTCTGCACCGGAAATTTCTGCGCTGATTGGGATAGACGGAAAGATTAGCGGGGGGGATGCCATCATGTATTGTTATTTGGGTTTGGCCTTAGGCGATTTTGCCTCAGGTGCTTTGAGTCAATGGTTAAAGAGTCGGGGTAAATCCGTTTTGATTTATTTATTCATTGCGGTGGGAATCTGTATTTATTATTTGTTCGGGATGTCGAATATCACGACGGTGCATGCCTATATCATGATTACCTTATTGGGCTTTTTTGGCGGGTATTGGGCGGTCTTTTTAACGTTCTCTTCTGAGCAGTTTGGAACGAATGTCCGCATGACGGTCACGACTACGGTTCCTAATTTTGTTCGGGGAGCTTTGATTCCGATTTCGCTCTTATTCAAATCCTTGATTCCCTCGGTCGGCTTAATTCATGCTGCCGCCTATGTCGGCGTCTTGTGTTTTTCATTGGCCATTTTTTCAGTCTCTCAATTGAAAGAGACTTATGGTAAATCACTAGACTACGTCGAATAATGGCTCTGATTTCCAAGAAAAAGCCCCCATTTCGGATTAATAACCAGTTGCGACGGTATTTGCATAAATACAACCGGGAGCATGCGATGAATATTTCCTACCAGGATTTATTACGCTACGAGAATGCGATCGTGCTATATGATAAGAATGGTCAGGATACGCTTTGGGAGTCGGTCTTTTATTCACCTTCCGATCAAGAGGAGGTTTATGAGTCGTTGAAGCAGATTTACGCCGACTTGAAGACAGATGGAAACGAAGAGGTAATCAAACACTTGGTAATTGATCGGGTGGATTTTTGTACCTATGGGAATACGCATCCATTTCGTATTCGCATTGTGAACCGGGTGAATGATAATTTCGATTATTTCTACATCAAAATTGCCGACGCATCTCGTGTGTATGGATTGGAATTGGAGCATATTTTATCGCCCAACCGCATCAATTACGTGACTTATGACAACACTTTGGTCGAGGAACATATTGCGGGAATTCCGGGTGATGCCTTTTTAAAGCAAGATCTGGAGAAGGATTTGGAATCACCTATTCGCTTAGCCAAAGAATTTGTCAAATTCAATGAGCGTTGTTTGGTTCAATTGTTGGGCGATATGCACAGTGCCAATTTTGTCATCATTACGAACCCCGATTTTGAGGAGATTTACTATCGGATTCGACCGATCGACTTCGACCAACAGTGTTATGAGGGGAAGAAGTCGGTCTATATGCCACAATATTTCAAGCAAAACAATGCTTTGATTGAATTAGGGATGAAATACATGACGCCAGAATCGGTTTGGCAATACCAGATCGAGGAGCGATCTATGATAGCGAGCCGTTTGAAGTCGGAGAGCCAACGTGTTTCCGATCTCATGACGGTCATGTCAAAAGACGAAATTGCACCGCCCGAGAATATCGAACAATTGAAGTCGGAACTCGCCAAACATTACGACGATGTGCGTTTCTTGCAATGCAAGACGATGGGTGAGATTGTTTGGAACAGTCTCGAATTAGTGATGCGTCACTAATTACTGTTTCAACGTTGCGTAGGCCATTAATCCAAGGCCTGTGATATAGGCCAAACCACCCAATGGAGCAACGGCACCCCAAAGCACATTTTGTGTGATACAGATCAGGTACAGGGCACCTGGGAAGATGATACTCCCCGTAAATACAAGATATCCCGCCGTTTTTAGGAATTTGTTGGAGATTTGCATTTGCCAAACCCCCAACAGAATCAGGATAAGTCCTCCATACATTTGATAGCGCGCGGCCGTTTCAAAAGTCTCCAATCGATTGATCGCTCGTAAATAATCTTTCCAAGCATGAGCTCCAAAAGCGCCTAGCGCGACGGATAAAGCTGCAATGAGGGATCCGGTAAATAGCGAGAATTTTTTCATGGAGGAGAGGAATAAAAAAGGCCCTGTTTCCAAGGCCTTTTTCGATTAAGATGCTAGAGAAACCTTTAAATCATTCAGTTTCCGCTTAATTGAGTCGTCGATTTGTTGGTCGCCAACTTTCAAAATGAATCCACCAATGAGGCTTTCATCAATTTTTTCGATTAACTCAACTTCTTTACCCGTATACTCTTTGACGATTTTAGAAACCGTTGCTTTTTGATCAGCGGTTAAGGCAGATGCAGTAGTTACGGTAGCTTTTTGAATTCCTTTGTAATCTGTGTACATGGAAATGAATTCCTTGGCAACAGCGGGAAGGATTTGCTCACGGTTCTTGTTGGTGATAATCACGAAGATACCGTAAGTAACCGGATTGAATTTATCCTTAAAAAGCTTGGCTAAAATGGCAAGCTTGGTGTAATGCTTAATGATTGGGCTCTTAAGTGCTAAAACTAAATCATGGCTTCCTTCGCATGTTTCGGCGAAGTCAATCATATCTTTTGCCACAGCCTCTACCGCATTTTTTTCAATGGCGAAGTCGAGTAGCGATTTAGCGTAACGATGAGCGACAATTAATTCTGACATGGTCTATTCGATTAAGATAATTTAACGTCAGCCATCCACTCAGTCACTAATTTCTCCTGAGCTGCTTTGTCTTTTAATTGGCTTTTTAACACTTTTTCCGCTAAATCTAACGAAAGCGTAGCTGCTTCTTTACGAATGGCAGCAACCGCACTCGCTTTCTCTTGTTCGAAGGCAACGCGTGCTTTTTCGATTTCTTGATTAGCGGCTGTTTGTGCGTCTAATTTCGCTTGCGCAATCATTGCATCGGATGCTTCTTTTGCTTGCTTAATTAAGGCGTCACGCTCAGCACGAGCCGATGCGATTAATTGTTCGTTACCCGCTTTTAACTCGGCCATTTCAGCACGCGTAGTTTCGGATAATTTGATCGCTTCGTCGATGGATTGCTCACGCTCGGCTAACGATTGAATGATAGGTTTCCAAGCAAATTTGGCTAAAAGGAAAAATAAGATTCCAAAGACAAGTAATTGCCAGAAGATAAGTCCAAAGTCTGGGGTGATTAACTCCATAATATTTTTATTTTTTTTAAAATCGAGTTGAAAAACGCAATTTGGCGCCTAATGCATTCCAAATTGCGTTTCAAGTTTTTTGAATGAGAATTCCAAGGCTAACCCTTGGGCTCATTCGATTGGTTTCTTATTTCAAAGTTACCAATAGACAAATTACAGCAGCGAATAACGCAACCGCCTCAACGAAGGCAGCAACGATCAACATCGCACCCTGAATTTTTCCAGAAGCTTCTGGTTGACGAGCGATCGCTTCCATAGCAGAACCACCGATACGACCG
>JBJTMZ010000223.1:0-8982 GCA_046073805.1 Aquirufa sp. | reverse complement strand
TTCAAACTAAAGTCTTCTTTATAACTCACGGCCAATGGGTTTTGAACGGCACCGGTCAACTTAACCGTTTGTTGAAGTCGAGGAATTGTTAATTCATCCCCTGCCATCAGTTGGAGGTTTTCTTGCGAGGACGGATTGTTCAAGATTTCTTTTAAGTTAACCCCTACTGTAGTCGCTCCGCGAATTAACCTTCCACCTTCTAAATAGCCATCTGGACGAAGACCACCGGCACGTTGAATAAGATCCGAAATACGTTGCTGGTTATTCTGAATGGCATAACTTCCTGGGAAGTTGACCATGCCTTGAATTTTTACCGAACGTTGTTCCTCGTAATTAGGGGCTCTTCGGATCGAAATGATGTCGAAGGGTTGCAAGCTTACCTGATTTCCCTCATTGCTAATCTTCAAGGTACCATCAATGGTGAAACTAATAATTTCGATCTTCGCTCCTTGTGCATCCCCATTCCCGTGTGTGATGATTCGACGAGCTAATTCAAGATTTGCATAACTCGCTGATTCCTTCAAACCTTTCGCTTGCAGGATTAAATCAGCTACTTTCATTCCTTCTTTGTACTCAAATTCGCCGGGAGCATTCACTTCTCCAACAATGTTGACGGTTCGTTTTTCTCGCAGGTTATTGATCGAGTATACCGTCAATACATCCTCTCTTTGCAAGGGAATATCTGCGACCTCTCCGCGTAGAATTTTACCTAAATCAAGTGGTAAAATTTCCGGATCATAATTTTCCTTGCGCCGAGTTAACGTCGCACGATTCAAGAAAGCATCTTCCCGTAAACCTTCTGATTTCTTGATTAACTCCTTAACTGTAGATAAACCCGCCTCGATGGCATAATTACCTGGACGAAAGACAGCTCCTTCCACTTCCACACGGTTCTCATAACGTTCAATGATGGTTCCAATCGTGTATACATCACCGTTATTTGGTAAAAATGTTTCTACTTCCTCTTGACTGATATTCAATAATTTGATTTCACGGGAGGTGTTCCGACGGACATTAATCGTATATGTGTAGGCTTTTTCGGTAAATCCGCCAGCATAGCGTAGGAGGTCTTTGAAGGTTTCCCCTTTGACGGTTTCATAGATGTAGGGGCGTTTAACCTCTCCATTTAATTCTACCCGATTTTCGTAGTCGCCCACGCGGATGATATCTTGATCATTTAAGTGAATATTGTCTTTCTGATCTGCGCGAAGTAAAAAATCATAAAGATCCAAAGTACGTATAACCTTATTATTTCTGATAACTCGGATACTTCTAAACGAACCATTTCGATTGGGACCTCCTGCCAAATACAAGGCATTAAACACCGTGGCTAAGGAAGACACCGTATAGGATCCCGGAAAATTTACCTCACCCGTTAAAATGACTTTGATGCTTCTAACTCCTGATAGGGTCACCTGAGCCGATGATCCACTACCCGGTTTATTTAATCCTTGGTAGAGCTGACGTAAGCGACTGATGATTCGCTCGCTTGCTGCGTCAATAGATAATCCATTGACATAAATTGGACTAAGATTTAGGATTTTAATCGTTCCTTCAGGACTGACCGTCACTTTGAAATTGTCTAATACATCCCCAAAAATGTGAATGTTTAATTCATCATCAGGTCCTAATTGGTAATTTTTCGGAGTAGCAATTCGCATATCCGGTTCAAAGGTCAATTTATCATTTTGAAATAAACTTGCCCCGAAGATTTTTTTGTCCAACGAATTTGCCAAGCGCTTCTGAAGCGTATTGTACTGATTAACAAGGCTATCGTTGTAGATGTCTAAGGGTTTAGCCAATAATTTTCGTTCATTTAAATTTAAAGGATTTTCCTGCAGGATTTGTTTGGGAAATCGATTATTGGGGTTGTTTAATAAATACGTCTTGTTCAGCCTAGTTTCTGTCGGATTCATTTTATCCAACGCATTGTTTTTTAAAAAGGGATCAATAACCGTGGTGGAGCTGGGATTTGACTGAATGCTGATCATCCGCTCTCTCATTTTCGCAATATCTGCCGCAGTATAACCTTGCGTCAAGGCCGCCTTCTCAATCTCCGTTTCCGACATGCCACTTGCTTGCGCTTTTTCCATGAATAATGTAATCTCTTCATCGGTTAGGTCATCAACATTCCTTTTGGGCATTGTTGGCGTAAATTGAGAAAGCGCTGCATGCGAAATCAGCATACAGGCCATGCAAGCCAAACGTATTATGTAAGATTTAAAATTCATAAGAGGAAAACAATATTTCTGTAAAGGTAACGATTTTATGTCTTTTCATTTCTATTTTAAAACTTCGGACATGATAGATTCCGCTTCCATTTAACAAACGGTTTTTTCAACGAAAAATCGAAATCCATTAAATAAGCGATGGATAATTCATGTGCGCCTCCCGCCGAAGGCCCTAATTGCGATAAGGTTAAATCGTAGGAATAACCAATCGAAAAATTATCTTGCTTATACCCTATTAACATGACCATAGACTCCCGGTTTGGATTGCCATATTTCGATTTCACAATCGGAATTCCTCGATACCAGAGACCAAAGACCATCGGTGACCAAGTTAAATAGGCCCCCATATCCAATTGCTGAAAAGTACCCTGTTGCTTATAGTGAATCACAGGGCTGATGCTCTTTTCATTATTTTTATTCTGGTAGGAATCATCCTCATAGTAATTTTCCTGAAGAATAATTTTCGTGCCCATCTGCAAGCTGAACTTAGTCGCTAAAATCTCTTCCGTGCTGGAAATCATCGACTTGTTGGGCTGATTAAGATGATGGGCAGAGAATCCGATCCAATAATTTCGAGTATTCAATAGACCGCCAACCGACAAGTCGAGGAAGTTTCGCTGCATGATGGAATTGTTCAACAAGGGGTCATTACTTGTCCCCAAACTTCCATTGGTAAGTAGGTTGTTAATTTGGTCGCCCGAAATCAAATTGCTCATGTCTAAACCTCGATTAACATAGGTCCCTTGCATGCCCAAGGAAAGTGTTTGATCCGGACTCAGGTCGATGTGGTAGGCATATTGAAGGCCTAGACTCGTCGTTTTTAAATTCGCAAATTGCTTATCCGTTGTAGCAATAATTCCCACGCCACTATTGATTTTTCCCAGGCTTAAATCGGCTGTCACCGAAGTGAACTGATAATTGGATTCTAGATTAGGCCATTGATTTCGGTAATTAAAATTGACCTTGGATGTGCTATTGATTCCCGCAAAGGCCGGAGAGATCAATAGCGGTGCTGCATAAAATTGCGACAATTGCGGATCCTGTGCTTGACCCAGGAAAGGGATACAAACAAAGAGTAGGCGAAACACGAAAATGGCTAAGCTTTTTCTCATACCGCTCAATATAGCCCCGCAATTTAGGGTATCGCTTTACAAAAACCAATAAAATGCGTTAATTTGTGGCACCTGACCCAAATACGTCTATGCTACGAAGCATGCTCTTATGTTGCTTTTTGATAGGGGTGAATTTTTTCACCCAGGCACAGCGCATCATTTTTAGGAATAATTGTTTAACGGCTTGCGCCGATTGTAGCCAGGGCAGTACCTCCGAATTTCCGACCGTTTTTGAATTTTCAGAGGATCAGCCCAAAACCACCACCTATTTTTGGGATTTTGGTGACCCGAGTTCGCCAAACAATACTTCGAACGAACGAACCGGAAAACATCAATACTGCACCCCCGGTGAAAAAACGGTCACCCTAACCTTGCAGTCGGGAAGCACCACAAAGCGCTTCACGCAAGTTGTTCGAATCGGGGAACTGCCTAAAATCTACCTGGGTAAGGATGAAAAAGATTCCACAATCACGATTTGTAAAGGCCAAAAGGTGACATTATCTGCTTTTGGTAAGGTTAGTAAACCGAATTACCCCGTACAAATTGCCTGGTTTCCCAGGGGGCAAACGACTGAACAAATTCAGGCCGATTCCGCTGGGTGTTATTCTGTCCAAGTAACTGAACCGATCTCCGGCTGTAGTGTTGAGGCTAAAATGCAAGTGAAGATTTGTGGGGAGCGCGATCCGAATGCCAACATCAATAAATATGTCGACGCCTGGTATTTTGGAAATGGTGCCGCCATTTTATTTAATGGATCCGCGGATAATCCCAAAGATACCACGGGGGGGCTTGTTGTGCCGGAAGGGGTGGCTAAAATGACTGATCCAACCAATAGTGTCATATTTTATACCGATGGACAAAAAGTATTTGATCGGAACAATAATCCCATTTATGCCGTAGGCGACACGACGAAACGATTAAATGGTGACCTAAGTAATTCACAAGGGGTGACGATTATTCCCAAGACCACCTGCAAAGGTTGCCAAGCGGAATATTATATTTTCACCTTGGCTAAAAATGCCAAAGGGGAAAATTTTGTCTACTACAGCATCGTGGACATGAAATTAAATAAGGGGAAAGGCGGTATCTCCCAACTCAACCAGTTGTTAAGTCCGGTCCCTTCCACCGCTCGTTTACTGGCTTCTCAAGGTGGGCAAGGGTATTATTGGCTCGTCGTCCAAGATTTGAATTCAAACAATACACGAACCTTTAAGATTTCGAATGCTGGGATTTCAGCACCGCAGTCGAGCCAAGGGGGTACGCAGCTGACAGCGACTTCAGGGACTGGGTCAACGACCAAGATTTCGGTCGACTGGACAAAAATGGCGGTTTCATTGCCTGGCCCACCGAAAAATAAAGTGGATTTGTATGATTTTGATCCTAAAACGGGTAAGCCAACGTACCAAATGACCACCGATCTCGGTCCGAGTCCGCCGGTAGTGTATGGTTTGGAATATTCTCCGAATAAGAATGTTTTATATGTAAGTTTAAAGGGAGATGGTGTCAGTGTCCCGTCTAAAATTTTACAGTTTGATTTATCTTCCAAAGATTCGGCTAAGGTCGCCCAATCGAAGTCGGAGCTATACTCGAGCCTTGAGAAAATAGGCGCATTGCAAATTGACCCAGTCTTCAATACGGTCATTTTTGTGGCCATTGATGGCAGTAATACGCTCGCTAAGATTACCAATGCAAATGGTCTCTTGAATTCAACGGATACAACGATTGCCAAAGCAAAATTCGATCGAAATGCGGTTACCTTTTCTACGCCCGGAGTGACAAGCCGCTTGGGATTACCACCTTCTATACCGAGCCCACCAGACCCTTCAAGTCCTCCCAGCATCAAGAAGAAATGCGAGGGGACTAAATTCAAGTTTACCATCGATCAAAAGCTATGCGACCCATTGAATAATGATCGAATCGATTGGAAAATATATGAGACTGTTTTGAGTCCATTCCCGAACAAGGACGGAGTCATGGTTCCGCTTGACCCTACTAAATTGATATACAGTTTTACGGGGCCAACGCTCGAATATGATTTTGCTAGGTCGGGTAAATATGTGATCGTTGCGGAAATTAGCAATAGCTGTATTCGAAATTTTCCCCTGGATGCGCAAGAGTTTGATATCCAAGTGCTGAAGCCCACGAAATTGACCCCAATTTACAACCGCATTTGCAAAACCAATGCCCTGATAGCTCCTACCCAACTCCCGACGAGCTCAAGTCTTCAGTACCTTTGGAGCAATGGGGCTACCACGCCTTCGATCAGTGTGCCAGCTCCTGGAGGGGAAGTTGGGCTATTGCTATCCGATTCACAATCAGGCTGCTCGACGGTCTTGAAAACCCAGGTTAATTTCTTGGAGACACCTTATTTTATTCCTGATATAAAACAATCCATTTGTATGGATGAGCCGAAGCCCTATACCTTACAATTAAATGGCGGGATAGATAGTTTGAAATTTGAATGGAAATTTGGTTCGACGACCCTTGGGACGCAGAATAAAATCCGGGTTACTCAGTCGGGAAATTATACCGTAAAAATCACTGATTTAGATAATTGTAGTGTTCAACATACCTTTAATGTAGCGGATAAATGTGATCCTGTTTTGCTAACGCCAAACGTATTCACACCCAACGGGGATGGGAAAAACGATCTATTTACCCCTCAGCCTAAAAACCCTTTGCGCGCTAAAATTCTTGGGATGCAAATTTTCAATCGCTGGGGGGAATTGCTATTTACGACTAAAGGCCCAGAATTTACTTGGGATGGGAAAGTGAACGGTATTCGAGTTCCTCAGGATTCCTATGTATGGCAATTGCAATACGAGTCCTTGGATTATCCAGAACGAGGGGTATTGACAGATCGAGGGGGTGTGATTGTAATCTACTAGTAGGCTCTTACCTCGATGCCCTTCATGAAATTCACGAATGATTTGTTCACCACTTGATTTCCACCCGGAGTTGGGAAATTTCCTGTAAAGTACCAATCCCCCAGGTGATTCGGGCAGGCAATGTTCAGGTTCTCCACCGTTTGGTACACAATCGACAATTCTGCATTCAAGTGTTTAGGGCGAACTATTTCGGCAATCTTATCCGAAATCTCTTGGTCGGTAAATGGCTCATAGATAGCCTTAACAAAATTCTCCTTCGAAGCAGTGCCATTCTCTAATGCCATCAAGCACTTCAGATTTACTTCATCTAGAATATGCTCTAAATTACGTTCTTTCAAAAGTGCCAATGCTGCACGGAATGCGACGAATTCTTTCATCTTCGACATATCAATTCCGTAGCAATCTGGGTAGCGGATTTGAGGGGCCGAGGAAACAATGACGATTTTCTTTGGGGATAATTTATCGAGTAGACTTAAAATACTTTTTTCGAGCGTCGTTCCACGAACAATCGAATCATCGATTAACACGACGGAGTCCACATTTTTTTCGATTACTTCATAGGTCGTATCATAAACATGGGAAACCATGTCGTCACGCATCGCATCACTCGCGATAAACGTACGCACTTTCACATCTTTCGAAATTAACTTCTCCACACGCGGACGGAAAGTCAAGAGTTCTTCCAATTGATCCTCAAAGAGAATTCCCTCCATGATGGCCTTCTTACGCTCTTTGGCCAAATGATCTTCTAAACCATCAATCATGCCCAAAAAGGCACTCTCGGCTGTATTCGGGATGTAAGAGAAAACCGTATGTTTTAGGTCGTTTTGTACCTCATCTAAAATTTGAGGAATCAATAAACGTCCCAATTTTTTACGCTCGCGGTAGATATCTGGATCCGAACCGCGTGAGAAATAAATTCGCTCAAATGAGCAAGATTTCTGTTCGATGCGCTCGATAAACGGAACTTCCTGAACCGTACCATCCACTGCGATAATCAACGCATGACCGGGTGTAATTTCTTGAATCTGGTCGTAAGCACAATTAAACGATGTCTTGATCGCCTGTTTTTCTGATGCAACCACGACCACTTCCTCATCCATGTAATAATAGGCCGGACGTATACCCGCTGGGTCACGTGCTACGAAAGACGCCCCATAACCCGTCATACCCACCATGGCGTAGCCACCATCGAAATCCTTGCAAGAGCGCTCTAAGACGCGCTTTAAATCGATATTTTCTGCGATGATATCCGACAATTCCGGATTCTCGTATTGGTCTTTAAACTTACCAAACTGGCGTTGGTTTTCTTCATCCAAAAAGTGTCCGATTTTTTCCATCACGGTCACCGTATCCACTTTTTCTTTGGGGTGCTGACCTAAGGAAATAAGTTTGTTGAACAAATCATCTACATTGGTCATGTTGAAATTACCCGCCATCACCAAATTTCTGCTGCGCCAGTTATTTTGACGAAGCATCGGATGGCAGTTTTCGATTTCATTTTGGCCATGCGTACCATAACGCAAGTGACCTAATAAAACCTCTCCGGTAAAGGCCACATTTTCTTGCCACCAATCCGCATCATGAACGGCATCAATGCCTGTTTCCCGTTTAGTATCCTTGGCTAATTTCTGTGCTTTTCTAAATTTCTTGTTGATCTTGCCGAAAATATCCGCCACGGCTTGTGGTTCGACGGAACGGTAGCGACTGATGTAACGACTACCTGGCTTGACATTGATTTTGATATTTGCGACCCCCGCTCCATCTTGTCCTCGGTTTACTTGCTTCTCCATCATCAGGTAAAGCTTGTTCAAACCGTACATCGGCGTATTGTACTTGTCCATGTAGTGCTGAAAAGGTTTTCGCAATCGGATTAGTGCAATTCCGCATTCGTGTTTGATGGATTCAGACATGGTTTGTTGGGGGTATTTTGGCTAAAAATCAGTTCAAAATTAGCTAAATATTATCAGCTACAAATGTTATTTTTTAATTTTTTAATCTAGGCCTTCCAAATGCCGTAAATAAGCGTCGGGGAGAGCATACAGGCAATAATTAGTCCGCTCAGCACAAGATAAATCCAGTTGTTTTTTAAACTGTCTGCCGGATGTATCGTCATCCCTTTTTTAAAGTACATTTGGAAAGGTATACGCAAGTAATAATAGATGGATACCGCGGTCATCAAAATGGCCACAATCAATAAAATGAGAATAGGATTCGCCTGTGTCATTTGGTACTTTTCCCATAATTGGCTGAAGTAGTTCACTTTAGCTAAAAATGTTCCCGCCGGAGGTAAACCAATCAAGGCAATAAATCCAATCAACAAAAGCAATCCCCGCAGCGGATAGGTCTGACCAAAGCCCGCCCAATTTTCCATGTCGTTACTTAAATAGGTTTCATTTTGTACCTCATCCAAGATGTAAAAGACCAACAAAGTACTTGCGCTGTAAACCAAACTATAAAACAACAAATTATCCACCCCTTGTTCGGCTGGCATCAACCAGGCTAATGCTAAAAATCCACCATGGGCGATGCTCGAGTAACTCACTAATCGTTTCGCATTGCTTTGGTTCAGGGCACCTAGATTCCCGACCAACAAGGTCAGTATTGCGAGGATGGCAATAATCGCATCCATCGAAACCGGGATGAAATGAACCAAACGAATCCCCAACCAAGCCACAGCAATTTTAGGGGCCGTTGAAATCCAACTCATCCAACCCGCCGGTAAGCTTTCCAACACATCCGGACTCCAAG
>JBJTMZ010000222.1:0-6437 GCA_046073805.1 Aquirufa sp. | reverse complement strand
GACGCGGGTGAAATGGAAAAGCTCATAAAATAAAAATGCCGACTCACAGGCCGGCGAAAATAAGTTAACATCAAAAACCTATCAAACCGGTTACGCGCAGACGTAATATCCTGCGTAATAATAACCTGCGTAATAAGTAGTCGAATTGAAATTCATGTACCAAAGGTATGAAAAAAATGATTTTATGCAAATCCCTTCGGGAAAAGTCCCTTTAATACTTGCGATACGAGTCCTGGCTCAAAGCCTTTCGATAAGCCTGCACGATAGCATTTTTGGTATTTTTCGTTCGGTGTGCCTGATTTTAACGATGCGGCTTTCTTTTCAAGCAACTGCTTCAGGGCCTCACTGTAATCCGTCTCCTCGATCTCATCCCAATGAGCCTGTATTTCCGAATCGGAAATCCCTTTTTTGCGTAATTCGAATTGAATCTTGCCACGCCCCCATTTTTTCTGATTGAATTTTGATCGGATGTAAAGACCGACGAACCTACTTTCGTTTAGGTAATTATTTTCTTGAAGCCAATGAATGTAATCCTGCTCATTCGCCGTTCCATCTAATTCCGAGATTTTCTGTTTGATTTCCAAGATGCAACGTTCCTGATAGGCGCAATAACGGGCCAATTTATTCAGTATAGCGCTATCCATGAGATTAGGATTCTTGCTCGTCGTATTGTTCGAGGTTGAATAAATCATTCAAGACATCTACCATTGCCTCTGAATCGCCACGTTTACAAGCAGCTTTCAAATGTATAATGGGTTGTTTGATGATTTTTTGAACTAAAGAGGCCGTAATTTTTTCTAGCTTCTCTACTTCCTCCGCAGATAAACCTTTTAGGTGGCGATTGATTTCTTCCTTGCGAATTTGTTCCAAGGCACCTTTCAGTTTGTGGATGGTTGGGGAAACTTCCATTTCCTTCGACCAGTCATTGAAACTCTCGATGCTCTCAGCGATGATACGCTTCACATCGGGAATCGAAGCCATACGTAGGGCCAAAGCCTCATCTGCACGCTCCTTCAACGAGTCAATGTTGTACAACAAGACACCAGAAACCTTTTCGACACCTTCCTCGATACTGCGAGGTACCGATAAGTCGATGAAATATTTGAATGAAAGCAATTGCATCGCCTTCAATTTTTCCTGTGTAATAATTGGTGAATCTGTCCGAACCGATGAGATGATGATGTCCGCTGCTTCTACTTCCTTACACATGTCCTCGAAAGGTGCCACGCGGAAATTTTTTCCTTGGGCGATGCGTTCCGCTTTCTCCAAGGTACGGTTCATCACAGTAACCTCAGCAAAATCCTTGTCTTCAAAGTTTTTGCAAACATCGATTCCAATTTCACCGAGTCCTAGAATAAGGATTTTCGGTGCGGGTAAGGCTTGGGATAATTCCTCCGACAAGGCTACAGTCGCGTAAGAAACGGAAGCCGCTCCATCACGGAACGACGTTTCTTGCGCCACACGCTTGTTGGAGTAGAAAATCGTATGCATTAAGCGATGCAAATAAGGGCCTGCCATGTTGTGGTCGGCCGCTAATTGATACGCTTTTTTGATCTGATTTGGGATTTGTAAATCACCGACCACCTTCGACTGTAATCCTGTAGCAACCTCAAACAAATGATTTAAGGATTCATTCGTTTCGTTCATTTGAACGAAATAATTCAGGTATTCAGCCGTGTTAGGAATTCCCTTTTCGATTAAGAGTGCCTTAATCAGGGATTCGGAAATGTCTTCTTGGGAAGTGAAATAGAGTTCTGTACGATTGCAAGTGGAAACAATCAACAATTCTTGCAGGCCAAAAAGGTCCTTGCATTTTAAAGTAAAAGTTTTGCTTTCCTCCTCATTGAGGGCTACCATCTCACGGATTGTGAGGGGTGCGCTGCGGTGAGAAATACTAACTGACTTAAACGGTGTGATCATGAATGAATCGGAACAAAACTAGTTCACAAAAGTACAACGCAAAAATTAAATTTTGTCAAGTCTTTGCAATAAAATCGTAATTTAGATAAAGTTTAATTTCAAGAACATGGACTTCAAAAACAAAACGGTTTTCATTACGGGTGCTTCGCGTGGAATTGGTTTGGCGATTGCTAAAAAACTTGCCTCAGAAGGCGCCAACGTGGTTATTGCGGCCAAAACGGCGGAGCCACATCCCAAGCTACAAGGCACGATTTTTTCTGCCGCTGCTGAAATCGAGGCGCTGGGCGGGAAAGTTCTGCCCTGTGTTGTCGACATTCGTGACGAAAATCAGGTTTTAGAGGCAGTAGCCAAGGCGGTCGAGACCTTTGGGGGCATCGATGTTTTGATTAATAATGCTTCCGCCATTCAATTGACCGGAACACTGGAAACGGAGATGAAACGCTTTGATTTGATGCATGGCGTGAATGCACGCGGGACCTATTTGGTTTCTCGAGCATGTTTACCCCATTTATTGAAGTCGGCCAATCCGCATGTACTCACACTTTCCCCTCCCTTGAACTTTGAGGCGCGCTGGTTTCAGCACCACGTGGCATACTCGATGGCGAAATTTGGGATGTCCTTGGTAACCTTGGGTATGGCGGCGGAATTCAAAGGGAAAGTTGCCTTTAATTCCTTGTGGCCGCGAACCATTATTGCTACGGCTGCCATTGAATTTGCGGTAGGGAATGCCGAGATGTTGCGTTGTGCCCGTAAACCAGAGATCATGGCCGATGCGGCTTTTGAGATTTTGAAACGCGATGCCAAAGAGTGTTCTGGCAATTATTTCATCGATGATGCGGTGCTAGGCGAGGCTGGAGTGACAGATTTTGCGCCGTATCGCGTGGACCCATCGGTCGACGAAAAATCCTTAATCCCAGACTTTTTTATTTAATGCAGGCATACAAAGCTCCCTTTTGGTTGCCGGATGGTCATAGTCAAAGTATTTATCCGTCCTTGTTCCGAAAAGTCCCCTTGACACATTCGCATTCCGAAAGATTGGAATTGCCCGATGGAGATTTTCTGGATGTGGACTGGCATTTGCGAAAGGGGGAATTACATGAGAAGCCTTTATTGATTGTCTCACATGGTTTGGAGGGAGACAGTCGGCGACATTACATCACCGGATTAATTCGTTCGTTCCCGGAATTTCATGCGTTGGCCTGGAATTACCGAAGCTGCTCGGGCGATCCAAACCGAAATCTGCGATTTTACCACAGTGGGGCAACGGACGATTTGGATTTTGTGATCCAGGAGGCCTTGTCGCGTGGGGTGAAGGATATCTATCTGGTGGGTTTCAGTTTAGGTGGCAATTTGAGCTTAAAATGGTTGGGAGAAAATGGCAAAAAAGCATCGCAATTCGTTCGAAAAGCTGTGGCATTTTCTGTACCTTTGCATCTTTCCAGCAGTAGTCAGCAATTGACTCGTTGGGAAAACAGACTCTACACACATCGCTTCTTACAAACGCTATTAGAAAAAGTTACCGAAAAGTCGGCCCGGTATCCGCAGGATATCACGCCGTCTATGTTGGCATCTATACGCAGTTTGTATGAATTCGACAATGTGATAACGGGTCCCTTGCATGGATTTAAGGATGCGGAGGATTACTATGAACGAAATAGTTCCTTGTATTTTTTGTCGGGAATTCGAGTGCCCACATTAATTGTGAACGCGAAGAACGATCCATTTTTATCGCAGGAATGTTTGCCTGAACAAATTGATTCGGATTTTGTCCAAATCGAATTACCTGATTCAGGGGGGCATTGCGGGTTTTATCCGAGGAATTATCGGGGGCAAACCTGGGCTGAGCAAAGAGCCGCTGCATGGTTTAACGGAAATTGAAATTTGAAAAACATGTCAACCAAAGAGTTAGCGCAATTAACCATCGTCATTGATTTTGACAGCACATTTACGAAAGTGGAGGGTCTGGATGAATTAGCCCGTATCGCCTTGGAGGGGAATCCCAAGCAGGCCGAAATCGTAGGCAAGATTCGTGAAATCACCGACAAGGGAATGACTGGGGAGTATTCGTTTGCGGATTCATTGCGTGAGCGTGTGGCTTTATTACCCGCGAATCGTTTGCATGTGGATCAATTGATCGCTTATCTCAAAGGGAAAATTTCAGAATCCTTCAAGCGCAACAAGGCATTTTTGCAAGAGCATGCAGATCGTATTTTGATCGTTTCGAGTGGCTTTAAGGATTTTATTGTGCCGGTTGTTCAAGAAATGGGAATCGCCGCGGAGAATGTGCATGCGAATACATTTACCTATGATTCTGAAGGTAATATTACGGGTTATGATCATACGAATTTATTGTCTCAAGATAAGGGCAAGGTTCGTTTACTACAGGCCTTGGCTTTGGAGGGTGAGGTATTTGTGATCGGGGATGGCTATACGGATTATGAATTACGTGAGGCTGGGTTGGCTAATAAGTTTTTTGCCTTTACGGAAAACGTATCGCGCAAAGCGGTGACGGATAAGGCGGATTTTGTGGTTCCTTCCTTGGATGAGTTTTTATACATCAATGGATTGAGCCGCGCGCAATCGTATCCCAAATCGCGTATCAAAGTTTTATTGTTGGAGAACGTCCACCCCAAAGCCGTAGCTTTATTTACCAAAGAGGGTTTTCAAGTGGAGTTGTTGAAGGGTGCATTGGATGAAGACGAATTGATTGAAAAAATCAAGGATGTCTCGATCATTGGCTTACGTTCCAAAACCAATTTGACGAAAAAAGTATTGGAGCACCCGAACGCATCACGCTTGATGTGTGTGGGCGCTTTTTGCATTGGTACGAATCAAATTGATTTGGCGGAATGTGAGAATCGTGGAATTGCGGTGTTTAATGCACCGTATTCCAATACGCGAAGTGTGGTGGAATTATCGATCGGTTTGATGGTAATGTTGACGCGTAACATTTTCGAAAAATCAACGATAATGCACGCGGGTGTTTGGGATAAATCTGCGACGAATTCCTACGAGATTCGTGGAAAGAAAATTGGTTTAGTGGGCTATGGAAATATCGGTACGCAAATTTCGGTGATTGCTGAGGCTTTGGGTATGGAGGTTTATTTCTATGACATCGTTGATAAGTTAGCGCTGGGAAATGCGAAGAAATGCAATAGCTTGAAGGAATTGTTGTCGACGGTTGATTTTGTGAGTTTACACGTGGATGGCCGTAAGTCCAATACCAATATCATCGGAAAGCAGGAGTTTGCCTGGATGAAAGATAATGCCATTTTCTTGAATTTATCGCGTGGCCACGTGGTGGAGATTCCGGCTTTGGTGGATGCCATCAAAACGGGTAAGGTTTGGGGAGCGGCGGTCGATGTATTCCCGTATGAGCCTAAGACAAATGATGAGGAATTTATCAATGAATTACGTGGCTTGCCGAATGTTATTTTGACGCCACATATTGGAGGAAGCACGGAGGAGGCCCAAGCGAATATTGGGGAATTTGTTCCTTCGAAATTATTGCAGTTCATGAATAATGGAAGCACCTATGGTTCGGTGAATTTCCCCGAATTGCAATTGCCACCTTTGGAGAATGCACACCGTTTGTTGCACATTCACCACAATGTTCCGGGTATTTTAGCGCAGATCAATAATGTATTTGCAAAGTACCATGTGAACATCATCGGTCAGTATTTGAAGACGACAGAGAAGACAGGTTATGTGATTACGGATGTGGCGAAGGAATATGCGGATGATATCGTGAATGAATTGAAATTGATCGACAATACGATCAAATTTAGAATGTTGTACTAATATGAGCACTTTTTTTACACCGGGTCCTGCGGCATTATTTCCAACTGTGGAGGCGCATTATGCCGAGGCATTTCGTCAAAACATTGGTTCGATTTCGCATCGTTCCTCGGCGTTTCGTAAGATTTACCAACATGCCGATGAGCAGTTGCGCATTCTTTTCGGATTACCGAAAGAGACTGCGGTCTTGTTTACGGGTTCAGCTACGGAGATTTGGGAGCGTGCCATTATGAATACGGTGGAGCATGAGAGTTTTCATTTAGTCAATGGTTCATTCTCCAAGAAGTTTTACGATTTTTCGAAAGAGCTACATAAGTATGCTCATGCGATGCACAAGCCATTTGGCGAGGGATTTGATGCCTCGGAGGTAGAGGTTCCGGAATATGCGGAGTTGATTTGTTGCACGGCCAACGAGACGAGCTCGGGCGTTCAAATGAAGGCGGCAGAGATTCACAAAATCAAGAAAGCCAACAAAGATAAATTGGTTATGGTGGATATGGTGTCATCAGCACCGTATACAAACCTGGATTTTAACCTTGTGGATTCGGCGATGTTCTCCGTTCAGAAGGCATTTGGTATGCCGGCGGGTTTGGGGGTTTGGTTAGCCAATGAGAAAATGCTGGAGAAATCTGAGCGAATGAAATTACATGAGGGCATCGTAGGGACTTATCATTCCTTGCCGAGCCTTTGGGAAAATTACAAGAAGTTTGAAACACCTG
>JBJTMZ010000221.1:0-3354 GCA_046073805.1 Aquirufa sp. | reverse complement strand
TGATCCGCTGCTAATCGCAAAATGGCCTTCGAAACCGAATTTTCGGGCATTCCATCCCGCGTATGCCGAACGGGTGAGACACTAATGATGACTTTTAGGAAGGGTCTCTTACGGAGAAATTCCTCATATACCGCACATATTTCTTCCACGTTACTCAAATGCTTCGTAAAGCGCGCGGGTAATTGTTTGTGGCAATTCGCAATCGCTCTCCCGAGTACCTTGTCTTCGTAATAATAGGCAGTTCCCCAGGTGATAACCAAAAATTGACTTGACTTGAGAAACTCGAGCGTATTCGTTTTTAAGGTATTCAGTTGGGCCAAAAACGACGTGGAATCTGCTCCCATGAACTGTGAATGGAAGTCGGGATGCACAAAATTATCCCCCTGCTTATACAATTCCCCCTCTTTCAATTCCTGTGGCTGCAATGAGCGAAGGATATTCAATGGGTGGAAGAGCGTTCCCATGGCCTGGTTGGAGACCTTCAATGGTAAATCGGCTAACCGACTACCCATGTTTTCCGCAAAGCAAGACCCAATGCAAAGGATTTGATTCTCGGCGCGGATGGGGTAGGGAGAACGGGGGATGGAGAAGGTGGTGGTGAGTTTCATTCGTGTAAAACCCCAGGCTGAAGCCAGGGGTTAATAGGCGGTTTTGGGTACATCCCCAGGCTAAAGCCTGGGGATTTGATTTATTACAGACTTTTCGCCCAGCGATTCATTTTGTTTTCCATGACATCCAAAGGCATGTTGCCATCCTTCAAGATCTCATCGTGGAAATCGGATAACTTGAATTTCGTGCCGAGTTCCTTGCTCAAACGCTCACGGATCTCCCGGATTTTTAGAGCACCAATCTTATACGAAAGTGCCTGCGCCGGAATCGCCATGTAACGCTCGATTTCGGCGATGGTACCTTCTTCGCTCAGCGGCTCGTTGTCCATCATGTACTTGATGGCTTCCTCGCGTGTCATGTTTTTCGAGTGCATGCCCGCATCCACCACCAAACGAATCGCACGGTGCATTTCATCACCCAAGGCGCCCATGTATTGATAAGGATCCGTGTACAATCCCAATTCTTTCCCAAGGCTTTCGGTATATAATGCCCAACCTTCTGCATAGGCCGAATTACCTCCAAATCGACGGAATTTTGGCAATTGGCTATTTTCTTGTTGGAGACTTACCTGGTAATGATGTCCTGGAATCGCCTCATGCAGGAATAAACTCTCCATGCCGGATGTCGTATTGAATTTGGTCGCATCTAAAATAGGTACATAAAAAATCCCTGGACGCGTGCCATCTTCCGATCCTTGGAAATACTCCGCCGATGCCGATGCCGCACGGAATGCCTCCGTTTGACGAATCTCGAAAGGGGTTTTGGGTACCCGACCAAACATCGTCTTCAACGCCGGCTCCATCTTCTTATGAATGGCATGAAAGGCCGCTAACACTTCGGCTGGCGTTTTGTAGGGCGTGAATTTCTTGTCGGTACGCATGTGCTCAAAGAAAGCTTTCAGGTCGCCTTTAAAGCCGACCGACTCCTTGGTCTTTTCCATTTCGGTCCGAATGCGCTTTACTTCCGCTAAACCCGTTTGATAGATTTCATCGGCAGGTTTGTCGGTCGTCGTCAACACCCGAATCAAATATTGGTAATAAGCCGCTCCATTCGGAATGCCCGAAATACCGGTTGTGGTCCGAGCTTTTGGAAGGTATTCCGTTTGCATGAATTGCGCTAAACGGGTGTAGGCCGGGATGATCTCCGACTGTATAATTTGGCTGTATTCCTTCGTGAATTTCTCCTTATCAGCTTCAGTGAAGTCTTTTGGGAATTTCGTCAAAGGACCGTAGAAGGTACTTTGTTTGATGTCGGAGACATTAAAGGATTGCAATTGTGGAATTACTTTCACGACCAAGGCTTTTGGCAAAACGACATTGGCCGCCAATCCACGCTTGAAATAAACGATGCTTGAATCCAAGTAGGCTACACCCAAGTGCATTCGTTTCGCCCAGTTTGCGTAGTCTTTTTTCGTAGCGAATGGCTGCATCACCGAACCACTGCCCAACTGCGCGAAGGTGAGGTGAAAACCGTAGAACTGGTTCAAAGGCATCAAATTATCTTGGAAAGTCATTCCTTCCAAACCTAAATCGATGTCGCGCTTCAACATGTCATAGGTAATCTGGTCGTTGTCGTCCAAGGATTCGCGATTGATGTCCGACAGGCTTTTTTGCGTTTTTTCTAAAAGCGCTTTGACTTTCGCGCGGTGGGAATCGGTGAAATCGATGCTCAACTGGTCGTTGTAGCGGTTGTCGCCATTCGCGGTTGCGGATACGGGATTGAGTTTTAATTGTTCTTCGTAGTAGTTGTCTACGAGCGTGCTGAGTTCTTTTTTGGCATCGCCTGATTTACAAGCTACGAAGGCCAAGAGGCATAATAGATAGGTGAGTTTTTTCATTTTGTTGATTTAGAATTTCGAATATAAAAAGAAAGGCGAACATCCCGTGCATGGTCTCGCCATTTGTCCTTTTTCTACAAGTTGGATTTCCATCAAAAATTCTATATTTGTGGTTTACCATTCATATCAACGTCTAAGCATTTATAAAATTATGTCACATAAGGGAGCTGAACGCGAACGACTGAGTCTTCGTAATGATAATAAAGGTTGGAAAAAGTGGGGGCCTTATTTGACAGAGCGTCAATGGGGCACGGTTCGTGAAGATTATTCAGCGAGTGGAAATGCCTGGGAGACGATTTCACACGACATGGCCCGTTCCAAGGCCTACCGTTGGGGCGAGGAGGGAATTGGTGGAATCTCCGACAATAAACAACATGTTTGCTTTGCTTTTGCCTTCTGGAATCACCGGGATCATATTTTAAAAGAGCGCTTTTTTGGCTTAACGGGGAATGAATCGAATCACGGCGAAGACGTGAAGGAATTGTATTATTACCAAGATTCCACGCCGACGCACTCCTACCAAAAGATGCTGTACAAATACCCGCAGCAGACTTTTCCTTATCAAAAACTCATCGATGAGAGCAAGAAACGATCGCGTTTGGAACCTGAATATGACTTGATGGATACCGGAATCTTCGATAAAAACGAATTTTTCGACATCACCATGGAATATGCCAAAGGGGATGAACAAGATATACTCATTCAAGTAACCGTCGAGAATCGCTCGAAAGTCGCGGCGCCGATTACCGTTCTGCCGACCATCTGGTACCGGAATACCTGGTGCTGGGGGTATGAGAAATACAATTATAAACCGATGTTGACCGGCGTAGGTCACTCCTTCATCGAAGTAGATCACCGCGTCGTGGGACGTTTTAAGTTGTATGCGGAAGAGGCGGATGAGTTTTTAT
>JBJTMZ010000220.1:0-5633 GCA_046073805.1 Aquirufa sp. | reverse complement strand
CAAATGGAGCGCGCAGCGAACTTCCCCGGATGGCTACTCGGTAGGAACCCGGGCTACGTTCCTCGCGAGGAACGTAGCCCGGGTTCCTACCGAGTAGCCATCCGGGGAAGTTCGCTGCGCGCTCCATTTGGTGTACGCAATGTTAAGATTTATTGGAATAATATCCCCTTCACCGACGCAGGCAATAATTCCTACCTGGCCATTCTTGAGCCGGATATGATGGACCAATTAGTCATCTTAAAAGGCCCCTCTGGGGGTATCTATGGCGCAGGAACAGGTGGGAGCATGCTCTTCCAAGGACCTAATCTAAACGGCAAAAAACTAGAGCATCAAGAGATGGGGAATTCCCTCGGCGGCTATAAGCAAAGCTGGGATATTCAATATGCCGGTAATCGAGTATATGCCTCCTTTTGGCAACAACCCGGCGCAAGAGATTGGTCGGCCATGAAAAAACAGCTCATTAGCCATGAATACCAACGGACCATAGGCCAAAATGGATTACTGCTACTCACCTCGTACTATACCGACCTAGCCTACCAAACACCTGGTGGGCTGACACTCGCACAGTTTAAGGCCAAGCCCTTTCAGGCTAGACCGGCAGCCGGAGCATTTTTAAGTTCTGCAGACCAACAAGCCACTTTCAAGTTGAAATCTTACGGTACTGGATTCTACTTGCAAAATTCCTGGAATGGGAATTGGGGATATAACCTAGCTAACTCGATTCAGGTCAATCAAATTGAAAACCCGACCATCCGGAATTACGAAATTCGCCACGAACCCAATTTCAGCAGTCGGGCCGTCATCCACTACCGCCAAAACAAAAGCGCCATCGACTTTGGCTACGAGTTCCAAATTGGACAATTCGATAGTCAGACTTTCGGGAATCGCAGAGGCGTCAAGGACACATTGCAATTAACCCAAAACACGAATATCCAAAGTGCTAACCTCTTTGCCCAATGGGATTACCAGATTAATAAAAATTGGAATTCGACGATTTCCTTAAGCGCAAACGGCTATTGGACACAGTACATTGGAAATGAAACGAACCTCACTCCTAGAATCGCGGTTGTACGCAAACTTGGCGACCGACAACGACTCGTATTCAAAGTAGCATCCGGCTATTCACCCCCGAGCATCGCCGAAATGCGCCCTTCTACGGGAATTATCAATACTACTTTAAAAGCCGAAAAAGGCTGGAACAAAGAAATATCCTGGCGCGGAAATTATTCAATCTTCGATTGGGACCTAAATCTATACCAATTTGACCTGACGGAAACTATTGTGGTTCGTCGAGCAGCCGATGGTTCCGATTATTTCGTCAATGCAGGCGGCACGACCCAGCAAGGCATTGAATTGGGCTATCGCATACAAATATTCAAAAACATTCAATTACGTAATTCAGAAAGTATTCAAAACTTCCGATTCAATAATTACCAGTCGGGCACAAAAGATTATAGCGGTAACCGCTTAACGGGTACGAGTCCCATCCAACATGCGAGTATTTTGCAATGGGATTTACATCCGAAGCTCATTTGGACCACCCAATTCCTTTACACTGACCAGCTCTATTTAAATGATGCGAATTCAGAGATTCTCCCGTCATCCCGCGTGTGGAATAGCCGAATCCAATTCAAACAAAAACATTGGGAAATCTGGTTCGCGGCGGAAAACCTCTTCGACGAGCTGTATGTTTCTGGCCCGGATTTAAACGCGGTAGGGAATCGATTTTACAATGCCGCACCAGGACGCTTCTTTCAAACTGGCCTGAAAATCAAGATTAACTAGGTTTCGTAAAATTCAACTTCTCCATTAATTCCGCCGCATGGGAATCACTCACCGGAATATCAAAAGTTCCAATCGTGATTCGCTGCTGTTTGATCGACTCGATCTTGCGTAAATTCACGATAAAGGACTTATGAACTCGCATGAAACCATGGGGAAGAACTTTGGCCTCTAGCGACTTCATTGTCAATTTCGTCAATACAGGTCGACGCTCACCCTCCAAGTATATTTTGACATAATCCTTCAAGCCTTCGATGTGGGATATTTGAGGAATCGAAATTCGAACCAAGGAATATTCCACATTGACGAAGAAGAAATCCTCCAAAGGCTCAGAAGCCACCGAAGTGGTTTGCGCTGCCGCAGGTTTCTTTTGATTGAATATTTGATAGGCTTTATTGGCTGCCAAAGAAAAGCGCTCCAAACTAACGGGCTTCATCAAATAATCCACCGCATCCAGTTGGTAACTCTCCACCGCATAATTGTCATAAGCCGTCACAAAAATAACCAATGGCTTATGTGCCAGGGTTTGAATGAATTGGGTACCCAGCATCCCAGGCATCTGAATATCGAGGAAAATCAAATCGACAATATGGGTCTGCATCTGTTCCATGGCTTCAAACGCATTTTTACAGGACGCAACTAAATTCAAATATGGTATTTGGCGGACATTTTCCTCCAACAATTTACGACCCATATTTTCGTCGTCCACGACAAGGCAATTCATCTTTTCCATCATACTAAAAGCGTTGTAAAGTCATTTCCAAATTCACTTCAAAATCCTCTGGCGTATCCCGAATATCCAGGCGATGCTGATTCGGATACAATAAGTCCAGACGGCGTAACACATTCTTTAAACCGATGCCCGAACTCTCATCCTTCACATCATCTTTGAGCTGGCCCTTTTTATTCTTCACCTCAAACTTCATGTGTCCATGATCAATCGAAAAATAAATATGAATAAAAGGATCATCCACAAAAGCCACGCCATGTTTCACGGCATTTTCTACAAACGGGATAAGCAACATTGGTTCAATCCGACAACCTCGAACGGTACCCTCCACCTGAAAATCGATCTTCACATCCCCCTCAAAACGCATGCGCTGCAGGTCGATGTAATTACGCAGGTATTCCAATTCACGATCGAGTGCTACCATGCTTTGATCTGAATCATAGAGCATGTAACGCATCAAAGACGATAATCGAATGGTCACATCCTCCGCCTGCTTATCCGCCTTGGTGCGAATCAAGTAAACAATACTATTCAGAATATTGAAAATAAAATGGGGGCTAATTTGGGACCGCAAGAAGGCTAGCTCAGACTTCAGCTGTTCATTACTTCGCTCCTCTTTCTCGGATTCGATGTTGATAAATTCCAACAAAAGTCCATACGTAGAACCGATTCCCGAGATCATCACAAGGGGAAAAATTCCTTTCATATCGAAGAAGCCCTCATGCTTATCGAAAGGCAGGAAATAGATATGATAAAGGCTTTGAATGCCAAAAAATAAGACAATCATCCCCAATAAACTGGCGAAAAACCAGAAAACACCAAAACGCTTGAATACACGTGGAACTAAAAAGAGCGTGATGATGTAAAACAGGGGAACGACGGTTAAAAGTTCTAACCAGATATGCTCCGAAAACTCGGGATTAATATGCCCATGCGGGTGTTCATTCTCGTGGGTTTGGTGTACAGGACTCCACATTGGCAAGCCAATCCACAATCCCCAAAGGATGAGGTTAAATAAGACCTTGAATGTTAATTTAGTTTTGGGTAATTGCCAAGCGCGCCACATAATCAGTTTGTTTGCCCCACAAAGCTAGGGATTCAGGTCGAAATAGAAAATACAAAGGATGAGCTCAAGCATCTCGTCGACTAGCAACCCAATTTAGCCGATGAGCAAAAAGAACCAAGTTCGTCAACAAAATTCGTTTACTTATCGAATCCCTATATTTGTCGTGGAAATTTACGCTAGCTTGTGCAAAAATTAAAACCCAAACACATGAGACATTCAATCCGTCTAATCACATCTTGTTTCGTTTTGTTCGCATCAACACAACTAAACGCCCAACAAACGGTACTGATCAAGCAAGATAGTACCAAAAAAATGCAAACTCTTTTCCAAGGAAAAATTAAATCCTTCGGCTTTTCAGCAGCTCCTAGCTTTCAATTCGGAGCTATGGGTCCACAAGCAGGTTTCGCAATGGCCTTGCATTTAAACAACAAATGGGAAATTGGAACTGCATTTTCAAGTACACTCCGAAAGGACAGAGATGGCCTAGCCACATCTCCACAATTAGACCAAAAATTCAGTGCCTTATCCATTGCCTATACAGCTAAAGCGAATAGCCTTATTCATCTGAGTTTCCCTTTATTAATTGGGGCAATCACCTCGAACAATCGCGACATGTCTTTAGCCCTACCGGATCCTTCGACACAGCCTAATCCGATGTTGGGAGGACGTGATGGAATGCGCGATGGAGATCGATTCTGGGGTGGACCTAAATCCTTGGGAATTCAACCCGGTGTTCAACTCGAACTAAACGTCCTTAAGCAGGTCCGTCTATTTGGCGCGGCCAATTACCGTTTTGCATTTGGAGAGAATAGCACTTCAGAGATGCAGGGTTTCGTGGGAAGCGTTGGGGTGAAAGTTGGCCTCTTCGACCATACCTGGAAAAAGAAAAAGTAAACGCATAAAAAAAGGCTTTCAATTTCTTGAAAGCCTTTTTTTATATAGCACAATTTACTAGAAATTCCTTTCACCTGCTTCGCGCTTTCCTAACAAGACAGCTCCCACCATTGCAACGAAGAACAGAATAGATACCAACTCAAAAGGTAGCAAATATTCAGAATAAAGTACCTTACCCAAGTTCTCCACCATACCCGTTTGGGAAGTAAAATTAGGCGTTGTTTCAGCCGATGGAGCCGGCAATGAATTTTTGTGGAAGGCGGCAACCAAAATCACCAAAAGCGTTCCAGCAACAACCGAACCGGCCAACTTAACTAATGAGCTTTTTGACTCCGGCATATTCTTCCGTAGGTCAAGCATCATGATGACGAAAAGGAAGAGAACCATGATCGCACCAGCGTAAACGATGATGTTCACGGCCATCAAGAATTGGGCATTCAACAACACATAATGTCCTGAAATACAGAAAAATGTAAACACTAAGTACAATACCGAGTGGATAGGGTTCTTAGCAAAAACAACCATCAGCGCACTTAAAAGCGTCAAAGCTGATAGAAAATACCAAATATTTGTAATCTCCATAATATGCTTATTTCCAACCGTCACGCAAGTAGCGTTGGTCCATGTTTTCAACTAATTTATCTTTTCCGTAAATCACTTCGTCACGTGTACTGAACACAGGGACCATTTTGTCATGACGTAAGAAGATGGCCTCTTTTGGACACGCCTCCTCACATAAACCACAGAAAATGCAACGAAGCATGTTAATCTCGTATACTTTCGCATACTTCTCTTCACGGTATAAATGCTCTTCGCCTTTCTTACGCTCTTCAGCCACCATCGAGATCGCCTCCGCAGGACATGCGACAGCACATAATCCACAAGCCGTGCAACGCTCTGCGCCTTGCTCATCTTTCTTCAAGATATGATGACCCCGGTAAATAGGACCTAAATAACGCTGTTGCTCTGGGTAACGAATGGTTACCGGCTTAGAGAAAAAGTGCTTCAAGGTAGTCGCCATACCACCAACAATCGCTGGCAAGTACATACGCTCCGCCAAGGTCATTTCCCCCTGCTCTAAAACCTTTGTTTTATTACTTAATTTCATATGCCTAAGCTATTTTTTTCTTTCTGAATAGGGCATCATTCACAAACAAGCCC
>JBJTMZ010000219.1:0-5330 GCA_046073805.1 Aquirufa sp. | reverse complement strand
ATGATGGAGCCGTGGGATGGACCTGCTAGTATTTCGTTTACGGATGGTAAGATGATTGGTGCTACATTGGATCGAAATGGTTTACGTCCATCTCGTTATTGGGTAACAGCGGATGATCATGTGATTATGGCTTCAGAAGCTGGTGTTTTGGACTTAGATCCATCGACGATTGTATCGAAGGGACGTTTGCAACCCGGTAAAATGTTTGTCGTGGATATGGAGCAAGGACGTATTATCCCGGACGAAGAGTTGAAGGAGACGATTTGCCAACAACAGCCTTATGGTCAATGGTTGCGTGAAAATAAAATTCGAGTAGAGGATTTACCTGAGGCAGGAAGCGAATATCGCCAACCTAAAGCTGTGGAGTTGATTTCACGCCAACAAATATTTGGTTTTACCACGGAAGATATTCGGGTTGTATTAGCTCAAATGGCTGAAACAGGTAAAGAAGCTTTAGGTTCCATGGGAATTGATACACCATTAGCGGTGTTGTCAGACAAGGCACAGCATTTATCGTCCTACTTTAAGCAATTATTTGCACAAGTAACCAACCCGCCAATTGACCCTATTCGTGAGCGGATGGTTATGTCTTTGTTGACAGATATTGGAGGGCTTTCCAACTTGTTGGAAGAAGGTCCGAATCACTGTAAGCAGATTGAAATTCAGCAGCCCGTATTGCGCAATAAAGAAGTTGAAAAGATTCGTTGGATCGATCATGAGAATTTTCAAACGAAGTCGATTCACATGACTTTCCGTGCCAATGGAGAGGAAGGAAAATTGCAAAAGGCCTTAGAGCGTATTTGCCAGTATGCAGAAGATGCAGTGGATGATGGCTATTCAATTATTTTATTAACCGACCGTGGTATTGATTCCTCGCATGCTCCTATTCCAAGTTTGTTGGCCTTGGGTGCAGTGCATAATCACTTGATTCGTACGAAAAAGCGTGCCAAAGTTGGGATAATTGTTGAGGCTGGTGATGTATGGGAGACCCATCATTTTGCGACGTTAATTGGTTATGGAGCTTCGGCAGTAAACCCATATATGGCATTTGAGACAATCCGTGCGATGAAGGAGACTAATTTAGTCGACCAATCATTATCGTATGAAAAGCTAGAGTATAATTACATTAAAGCTGTTAATGGGGAATTGTTAAAGATTTTCTCAAAAATGGGTATCTCAACTTTACAATCTTATCAAGGAGCGCAAATCTTTGAAATACTTGGAATTGGGAAAGAAGTTGTAGATATGTATTTCACTGGCTCAATTAGCCGTATTAATGGGATTGATTTAGATACCATTGCCAAAGAGGCTTTGGTGAAACACCAAGCTGGATATGAATTATTGAAGTCTGAGTATCCTAAACTAGAAGTAGGTGGTATTTATCAATGGAAGCAACGTGGGGAAGAGCATTTGTTCAATCCAGCAACCATTCACTTGTTGCAGCAGGCCACAAAGTTGAATGATTATTCGGTTTATAAGAAATATGCTAAGATCATAGATGATCAAACCAAAAAGGCGATTACACTTCGAGGATTATTACGATTTAAATCAGCACAATCTATTTCGATTGATGAGGTAGAGCCGATTGAAAACATCTTGAAGCGTTTCGCCACAGGGGCAATGTCATTTGGTTCCATTTCGTATGAAGCACATACAACATTAGCTATCGCGATGAATCGTATTGGAGGAAAATCAAATACCGGAGAGGGTGGAGAAGATCCTATCCGTTTTGAGGCGATGGCCAATGGCGATTCCATGAATTCGGCGATTAAGCAGGTAGCCTCGGGTCGATTTGGTGTAACGGCCAACTATCTTACGAATGCCAAGGAATTGCAAATTAAAATGGCGCAGGGTGCCAAGCCGGGTGAAGGTGGACAATTACCAGGCCATAAAGTGGATGATTGGATTGGTAAAACACGTCATTCTACACCAGGAGTAGGTTTGATTTCACCTCCTCCGCATCATGATATTTACTCGATCGAAGATTTAGCTCAATTAATCTTTGATTTGAAGAATGCAAATCGAGCGGCTAGAATCTCTGTTAAGTTAGTATCGGAAGCTGGTGTGGGTACTATTGCTGCGGGTGTAGCTAAGGCGCATGCGGATCATATCTTAATCGCAGGTTATGATGGGGGGACGGGTGCTTCGCCTTTGTCGTCTATTCGTCATGCAGGTTTACCATGGGAACTGGGTCTAGCTGAGACACATCAAACTTTGGTTAAAAATAAATTGAGGGGTCGCGTTACGGTACAAACCGATGGTCAAATTAAGACAGGTCGTGATATCGCCATTGCTGCATTGTTAGGTGCTGAGGAGTTTGGGGTAGCAACGGCTGCTTTGGTTACAGCGGGTTGTATAATGATGCGTAAATGTCATTTAAATACATGTCCTGTAGGTGTGGCCACTCAAAATCCGGAGTTACGTGCACTTTACACGGGTAAACCGGAAGAGGTTGTCAATCTTTTCCATTTCTTAGCACAAGATATGCGTGAGATTATGGCAGAATTAGGATTTAAGACATTGGATGAAATGGTTGGTCGGGTAGATTTGTTAGAAATGACTGATTTATCTAATCACTGGAAATTTAAACATGTAGATTTATCCCCAATTTTATCTCCTGCCTTGCGTGAGGAAGGGGTAGCCGTTGTCAAGTCAGAGGATCAAGACCATGGACTTGAAGAACAATTGGATTGGAAAATATTGGAATTAGCTAAAGATGCCATTGCAAATCAAAACCCTGTTTTCGGTGAGCTTCCCATCATTAACGTAAATCGTTCAGTAGGTACAATCATTTCTAATGAGATTACGAAAAAGTATGGGGAGAAAGGGTTACCGGTTGATACCATACACATGAAGTTTAAAGGAACTGCAGGTCAATCTTTTGGTGCGTTTTCCGTGAAGGGGTTAAAATTGGAGATTGAAGGGGATGCTAATGACTATATTGGTAAAGGTATGTGTGGGTCTACCATTGTGGCATATCCTTCTGAATTAGCTAAGTTTAATGCGTCAGAAAATAGTATTGTCGGAAATGTAAGTTTCTATGGAGCTACATCAGGCGAGGCCTATTTAGCGGGAATGGCTGGAGAGCGTTTCTGTGTTCGTAATTCAGGCGCCAAAGTAGTCGTAGAAGGAATTGGAGATCACGGATGTGAGTATATGACTGGAGGTTTAGTGGTTATTTTGGGATCAACTGGACGAAATTTTGGAGCGGGTATGTCGGGCGGTGTTGCCTACATTTTAGATGAAAAGAATGATTTTGAATCGAAGGTTAATCGCGAGATGGTTGAGATAACGGAATTGACACAAGAAGATATTTCTATTGTAAAAATGTATGTTGAAAAACATGTTGAATTAACCAATTCAATGAAAGGCAAATCTATTTTAGATAATTTGTCTTCTTCGTTAAGTCTATTCAAAAAAGTATTGCCTGTGGATTATCGCAATGCATTGTCATCGAGAAATTTAACTATTTCGGATGTATTGAATGACAAGGATCGTGTTTATCAAGATATTCAAATTGAATTAAAAAAATAGTAAAATGGGGAAGCCAACCGGATTTTTAGAAGTTGATCGGAAAGTAGCGTTAAAACGTCCAGTTTCGGAGCGTGTTAATGATTACAAAGAAATAGAATTATTAGCGACGGCAAACGAAACGGAGTCTCAGGCGAGTCGGTGCATGGACTGTGGTACACCATTTTGTCACAATGGATGTCCATTGGGAAATATTATACCTGAATTCAATGATGCCGTATACGAGCAAAACTGGAAATATGCATTTGAGATATTAGTTTCGACAAATAATTTTCCTGAATTCACCGGTCGTATTTGTCCGGCACCATGTGAATCAGCTTGCGTTTTAGGCATTAATAAGCCTGCTGTAGCTATTGAAATGATTGAGAAATCAATTATCGAAAAGGCGTATTCAGAAGGATGGGTTATACCTCAAATTCCGGCCAAGCGCAGTGGCAAAAAGGTTGCTGTTATTGGTTCAGGACCAGCGGGTTTAGCTGCTGCGAGTCAATTAAACAAAGCTGGACATACTGTTACTGTTTTTGAAAGAGCTGACCGCATTGGTGGATTACTACGATTTGGAATTCCTGATTTTAAATTAGATAAGACGATTATCGACCGCCGTGTTTCTGTCATGGAAAAGGAGGGTATTGTATTCCAAACGAATGCAAATATTGGCCAAGATATTAAATTAAGTAAGTTACAACAGGAATTTGATGCAATCGTATTAGCTACGGGTTCTACTACACCGCGACTGATTCAAGCGAAAGGAAATGATGCGATTGGAATATATCCAGCCATGGAATTTTTGTCCCAACAAAATAAGCGAGTTTCAAATATTGAAGTCGTTAAAAACCATAAAGGTGAAGTTTATTCTTCAGGGGATATTTTAGCAACAGGTAAAAATGTTGTCGTTATTGGTGGGGGAGATACAGGATCAGATTGCGTAGGTACATCGAATCGTCATAAGGCTAAGTCTATTACACAAATTGAGGTAATGCCTAAACCTCCGGTCGACCGAGCAGAAAATACGCCTTGGCCTAATTGGCCTAATATGCTTCGTACATCCACATCGCATGAGGAAGGTGCGGAAAGGTTATGGTCAATTTCTTTACAGGAATTTGTAAAAAATGAGAAAGGGGAGTTGAAGGGACTAATAATCGGCGATATTTCATACAAAAATGTCGATGGCAAGTTAGAACAAGAAATTACAAACATTCGAGAAATACCTTGTGAGTTAGCGCTAATTGCAGCTGGATTTTTACATACAGATCATTCGAATTTAATGGAGGAGTTCAAAGGACAAGGAGGTTTATTAGATGAGCGAGGAAATATTTCTGCTAATCCATCTTATAAGACGCTGGTAGACAAAGTGTTTACTGCTGGTGATGCACGACGTGGTCAATCCTTAGTAGTTTGGGCGATATCGGAAGGAAGAGAAGCGGCTCGACAAGTTGACTTAGAATTAATGGGTAAAACGGCTTTGCCTGGTAAAGCGGTGTCTGTTTTTGATTTATAATTAATTTGTTTTTTTTGCCAGATATTTGGCATCTTAAATAAATAATCTTATTTTTGTACTCTCTTAAATGCTAGGAGAGATGCCTGAGAGGCCGAAAGGACATGTTTGCTAAACATGCGAACTGGAAACGGTTCCGAGGGTTCGAATCCCTCTCTCTCCGCAGTGTTTTTCGGGGTGTAGCGTAGCCCGGTATCGCGCTTGGTTTGGGACCAAGAGGTCGTAGGTTCGAATCCTGCCACCCCGACACAGTCAATTTAGTTAAGAGTGCTTGCACATTTAGCTAAATTGACTTTTTAATTTT
>JBJTMZ010000218.1:0-4113 GCA_046073805.1 Aquirufa sp. | reverse complement strand
TGGATTAGTTGTGCAATGTCAGGACGAGCGTTCCCAAATTAAGAACTTTGAGAAAGCGATGACGGTGTTACGTTCTCGTCTATATGAAATTGAATTAGCAAAGCGTAATGCGGAAATTGCGGGAAGTCGGAAATCCATGGTCGGTTCCGGTGACCGTTCCGATAAAATTCGTACCTATAATTACCCACAAGGTCGTGTGACGGATCACCGCATTGGTTTGACGGTATATAACTTGCCTACGGTGATGGATGGGGAGATTGGCGAGTTTATCGAACAATTACGTATCGCAGAAAATGCGGAAAGACTGACAGAAGGGGCAGTGTAATTATAAGAATTGTACAGACGCGATACCTCGCGTCATTTTTTGATTTAGACGCGAAGTGTCGCGTCTCTACATTACGCTTTCTCCAACTTAAACTCAAATCTCGTTCCTTTATCCTCCTCGGATTGCACGGAGATCTTGCTGTTATGTGCTTGAACAATGTGTTTGACAATCGAAAGGCCGAGGCCGGTTCCGCCGGAGTTTTTGGCCCGACTTTTATCTACTCGATAGAATCGTTCGAAAATTCGATGTAAATGTTCTTCTGGGATACCTGGGCCATTATCTACGACTGAGATCGTATATACCTTTTTCTTCTCGGTGACGATTACTTGCACAAGCCCTTTTTCTTTACCGTATTTAATGGCGTTGACAACCAAATTCAGGATTACCTGCGAAATTCGTTGAGCATCTGCTTTGACCTGAATATTTCCTGTTGGGGCTATCAACTTCAATTTCACATTTCGTTTTTTCGCTTTGGCCTCCACTTGTTCAAAGATTTCCTCCACGAGTGGACGCAGATCTAATTTCTTTTTCTCGATTTTGATCGCCCCCGTTTCAATTTGAGAAACGGTCAATAAGTCCTGAACCAAATTGTCGAGCCCATCCAAACTCTTGGCTGCCTTCTCCAAAAATTTCATTCGGATTTCGAGGTCCTCCTCCGGATTGTCTAAGAGCGTATGCACAAATCCTTGTGCCGCAAAAATGGGCGTTTTTAATTCATGGGATACATCCGCCAAAAACTCTTGTCGGTACTTCGCCGCTTTCTTCAAGTCCTGAACTTCCCCCTCTTTGGTCGCCACGTAGGTATTTAACTCCTTTTTTAAAAGCTCAATGGGGTTCTCCTTTTCGACTAATTGTTTCCTTGGTGTAACGCTGAAATCCTTTTTCTTAATCTGCTTGATACGGTCATATAAGGAGTTAACCTCCTGAAAAACCAAATAATCCAACGCGAAATAAATGAGAATGCCCCCGAAGATAAAACAGGTCAAAAATCCGATGGTCATGGTGACCACATCCGAAGTGGGGATGAAAGACAAGAAGGCCGTTGTCACGATGGCAATGACCAATGCTAGGACGACGGAAAGATATCTCGGCTGTAACATGCCTGAAATTACGGATAAAATTTTAAAATGTTATACCTTTGCGCTTTGAATAGAACTTATGGAATTAAATCTGCTTACCGCGATCTCCCCAGTGGACGGTCGTTACCGTCGCCAAACCCAATCCCTGGCACCTTATTTTTCTGAGTTTGGGTTAATCCAATACCGCGTTCGTGTTGAAATCGAATATTTCATCGCGCTTTGCGAGATTCCATTGGCTCCTTTGGCAAGTTTCCCCAAAGAACATTTTCCTGCTTTACGTGCGATGTATACCCACTTCACCGAGGCGGATGCGCAATGGATCAAGGAGACGGAAAAGGTTACCAATCACGATGTAAAAGCCGTTGAATATTTCATCAAAGATCGGATGTTGGCCCTACCTGGCGATTTAACTCCTTTCGTTGAGTTTATTCACTTTGGTCTTACTTCTCAAGATATTAACAATACCGCGATTCCTTTGTCCTTAGCGGAGGCGCATCGCGATGTGATTTTACCGGCTTACCAAGCGGTGGTCGCTACATTAGATGCTTATGCAACGGAATGGAAAGAGATTCCTTTGTTGGCCCACACGCATGGCCAGCCTGCTTCTCCGACTCGCCTTGGGAAAGAAATTAAGGTATTCGTAGAGCGTTTGAATCGCCAATTGGACCTTTTGGCGCAGGTGCCTTTTACCGGAAAATTTGGTGGTGCGACGGGTAATTTCAATGCGCATCAGGTTTCATTTCCTGATGTTAATTGGCCAGAATTTGCGGCTAAATTGCATCAGAATTTAGGGATTACGCGATCGAAATACACGACTCAAATTGAGCACTATGATAATTTAGCAGCCTATTTTGATGGCTTGAAGCGTTTGGATACGATCCTCATCGACTTATCGCGCGATATTTGGCAATACATCTCGATGGGCTATTTCAAGCAAAAAATTAAGGCAGGGGAAATTGGTTCGTCGGCGATGCCGCACAAGGTAAACCCGATCGACTTTGAAAACGCGGAAGGAAATTTAGCCATGGCCAATGCCTTCTTTGAATTCTTGTCGGCCAAATTGCCTATTTCTCGCTTACAGCGTGACTTGACGGATTCGACAGTTTTGCGAAATGTGGGAACACCTTTGGCGCATGTCGTAATTTCCTTGAATTCCTTGCAACGTGGTTTGGGTAAATTGGAGTTGAATAACAGCAAGATCCAACAAGACTTAGAAGACAACTGGGTGGTGATTGCGGAGGCGATTCAAACCGTACTGCGTCGCGAGGCTTTTCCGAAACCTTATGAGGCTTTGAAAGATTTAACGCGTCACCACGGTAAAATCGACCAAACTGTATTCCATCAATTTATTGATGGCTTGGCTGTTTCGGATGCTATCAAAGCGGAATTGAAATGAATCATTCCATTTAACTTCGGCGGCCGCGACGAAAACGAAAACTGTCCACTGGCCACTGTCCACTGACCACTGATATTATGCCCCACCACCTCATGCACATTGCCCTTGTGGTAGCCGATTACGATGAAGCGATTGCTTGGTATACCGAAAAGCTCGGTTTTACCCTGATCGAGGATACGCGTTTGAGCGATGTGAAACGATGGGTTTTGGTACAGCCATCTGGTGAGGGATCTTGTCAATTGTTGCTAGCCAAAGCTGCGACAGATGAGCAAAAGTCGCGTGTGGGGAATCAAACCGGAGGGCGTGTCTTCTTGTTTTTGCACACGGATGATTTCGAAAAAGACCATCAAAATTTGTTGAAGCACGACATTAAAATTGTTCGCGGACCGGTGGTGGAAGAATATGGTAAAGTGCTCGTATTCGAGGATTTATATGGAAATTTGTGGGATTTAATCGGTTAAAATTTTGAATTAACAGATTTCAGTTTACATTTGCATCAAATTAAAACGACAATGACAAAAGCAACATACAACAAAAACTGGTGGCAAGGCTAATATATCCTTGAACAGTTTTGCTGTGTGTACATGATATGTTTACGAAAGGCTTGCTGTTCCAGTAAGCCTTTTTTTAATTTTGTCCCTAGAAAACATGTCTACAATACAAATTCGAACTGCTCGTAAAACCCAATTGGCTGATACACTCACGCCCATCGGAATTTTCATGAAGATTCGTAAGAACTTTAAGAATTCGGTGATACTTGAGTCGGCCGACTACCATGGCCGCGAGCATGGATTTTCACATATTGCCTTTGATCCGATTGCATCATTTGAGTTGACGGATTCCATCGTGAAGCAAAGCTTTCCGGATGGGAAGGTCGAGGAATTTACCTTAGAAAATCGCCGAGATGCCGTGCAGGCGCTTAAGGCTTTTGCGGATCGTTTTGCATTCGCCAAAGAAAAGGGGGATTCCCCCATGGCGAATGGGCTCTTTGGTCATATATCGTATGATGCGGTGACCTATTTCGAGGACATTGAGATCCAAGCGAAAAATACGGAAACAGAAATCCCATCGATTCGTTATTATGTCTATCGCTATGTGGTAGCGGTAAACCATTTTAATAACCAGATGTCAATGTATGCACACAGTTATGATGGTTCGGAGCCGTCCTTTGATACGCTGACATTTCTATTAAATATGCCGCATTACGAGCCAGCTCCTTTCGAGCGCGTTGGGGATGAGGTGAGTAATTTGAATGATGAACAAGTGAAGGAAATTGTGGAGACCTGCATCAAACATTGTTTGCGTGGGGATGT
>JBJTMZ010000217.1:0-5015 GCA_046073805.1 Aquirufa sp. | reverse complement strand
TCCCGTCACTTACGAGCGAAGGCAATTTGATTTGGCCAAAAGCCGATGTACAAACGAGAATTAATCCCAAAAGCCAAGCATTTTTCATAAATTTCAAATCAGTTAACGATGCAAATAAAATGAATTCGATGAAAAATGCTTGGCTTTTGGGATTAATTCTCGTTTGTACATCGGCTTTTGGCCAAATCAAATTGCCTTCGCTCGTAAGTGACGGGATGGTGTTACAAAAAAAGCAAGCCCCACACATCTGGGGCTGGGCTAGTCCTGATGAAAAAATTCGCATCAACACGCGCAATAAATCCATCAAAACTCAGGCCGATAAATCAGGAAAATGGCAGGCGCAATTGCCGGCATTTGCGGCAGGAGGGCCATTTGATATTCGTATCAATGACATCGTTATTCACAACGTGCTTTGGGGAGAAGTGTGGCTTTGTTCTGGACAGTCCAACATGGTCTTGCCCATGGAACGCGTGAAGGAAACCTATCCGGCTGAAATTGCTGCGGCAAATTATCCGCTCATTCGGAATTTTTTCATCCCAACCATCGTCAGCAAAGACATCGAAAAAGACGACATTCCCAATGCCAAATGGCTCGAAACCAATCCCGAAAATGTCTTAAAGATGGGAGCGGTGACCTATTTCTTCGCCCAAAAACGCTTTGCACAAACGCATGTTCCCATCGGGATCATCAACGCCAGCGTGGGCGGATCGCCCATCGAATCCTGGATCTCTGAATCCGGTCTCAAACCCTTTCCCATGCCTGCCCAAACGCCCATCGCGGCAAGCCCAGCTCCCATCGAAAAGGACCGCGGTCTTCGGGAGGCGAAAAAATGGTTCGACCCAGGCTATGAACCCAAGGGTTGGAAAAATTATTTCATACCAGGATTTTGGGAAGATCAAGGCCTCAAAGATCTCAATGGAATTGTATGGTTTCGCAAGGAAATCGATATCCCAGCTGGGCTGGAAAATCAAGCGGCGAAGCTCTTCATGGGACGGATCGTGGATGCCGACGAGATGTATGTCAATGGAACGCGGGTCGGAAATGTGACCTATCAATACCCACCGCGGCGCTACGAAATCAAACCCGGAATTTTGCATGCGGGAAAAAATCTATTGGTCATTCGAGTTAGCAATTCGGCGGGGAAGGGCGGCTTTGTGCCCGACAAACGCTATGAACTACTTCTCGGGGAAAAGACCATCTCGCTGGTGGGAAATTGGCAATACAAAGTGGGCGATGTCTGGAACCCGAATCCTCAAGTTTCAACAGCTCAAATGTATCAGCCCAAGACGCTTTACCAAGGGATGATTAGTCCATTGTTGCCTTACACGCTCAATGGCATTTTGTGGTACCAAGGCGAATCGAATGGTGGCGATCCGAAGAATTATGGAAAGAAATTAGAGGCCTTGGCTGCGGATTGGCGCGCAAAATTCAAGCAAGCGAATCTGCCCTTTATCTATGCACAACTACCGGGTTTTGGTGATCGCCAACTGCTACCTGTGGAAAGTAACTGGGCCATCCTTCGCGAGGAGATGCGCCAGGCTGAAAGTCAAATTCCGAATAGCGCGATGGTCGTCACCATTGACCTAGGAGAGTGGAACGACATCCATCCGCTGAACAAAAAACCCATCGGAGAGCGTATGGCTTTGTCGGCGAACCAACTCATCGAAAAGGTCGCATCCTCCAGCTCTGGACCTCGCATGGAGAGCGCCAGCAAAACGGGAAATCAAATCATTATTCGCTTTAAACCTTCAGGAGGAAACCCGACCATTGATCAACGAGATGAGGATGAATTACAATACATTTCCATCGCAGGCAAGGATCGGAAATTCGTTTGGGCCAAGGCGCGCATTGAAAACAATACGCTCTTCGTTTGGTCGGACGACATCGCAGAACCCATGTTTGTTCGCTACGCCTGGTCCGATTTCCCAGAAGGTAACCTCGTGAATGAACAAGGATTCCCGGCATCGCCGTTTGAGGTTCGGGCCGACTAATCGTTTGAGAACTGATTTTCGAGCAGGGACTCCTTGAAGATATTCGCGAATGAATAAGCAAAGGTGATGAAAACGGCACGGGTGTCGACTTTAAACGTCCGCTCCAACTGGAAGTTGGACGCCGAAGCAATATTGCCACTCTTCTGCATATTGAAAATGTCACTAATCACGATTCCCAATCCACCTTTTCCTTTCAGGACTTTGGTTTGAAAGCCTAAATCAATGTTATAAACTGACATACGGGTTCCTTGTGGCATAGCCGTGGGGGAGTTGTAAGCACCGATTACCTGCAATTTGGTCGTCTTAGAAAGGGTAAAATTATGGATCATTTTTCCATACCAACTGAACACTTCATTCGCGACATCGGAGCTAACGACAGTCCCATCAATTTTCTGATTAAAAAGTGACATACTTGTATTGACGGACCAAAATTTAGTTGGGAAAAAATTCAGTATTTCCTCCACGCCATACGTAAGTCCGTTACCAAAGTTTTGAGGCGTCGTCAGCGCAACTCCATTCGATTTCATTTCAATAAATGGGCGAATGATGTTATTCGATAAACGATAAAATGCACTGGATGACAAGCTCCAACCTTCGCCTTCCTTGTTATAACCTACCTCAAATGCATGGACCAATTCCGGTTTCAAATACGGATTACCGCCATGTTGATTCAAGGAATCCGTAATATCAATCATCGGATTGAGGGCTCCTAAACCGGGGCGATTAATCCGCCGACTGTAACTGAATTTCAAGAAATCAGATGTATTCAGGAAATAGGCAACATTGGCCGTAGGGAAAAGATTAAAGTAATTCCTTTCGAACGAAATGCTGGAATTTGAAACGGATGTTCCTGCATTATTCACGTGCTCTGCCCGTAAGCCAATGTCGTATTTAAGCGATTTGCTTGGTTCCGACTTCAACTGAACATAAGCCGCATTTACTTGCTCGTGAAAATCAAAAATATTACTCAAAGCTGGATTTTTCACATAGGATCCTGAGACAAAAGTCTGATTTTGGTAATCAATATTAGTCGACCGAAATATCCCTTTGTATCCCGTTTCCAGTTTGACCTTCTCTGAAATCGGTTTAACATAATCAAACTTTACATTCGTGGTCGTCGGTTTTTGATAACTATAGGTCCTCTGTAAAAAAGGATTTCCTGTGGTATTACCAGACTCAACCTGCGCTTGGGTAATGATGTCCGTATCTTGGTTTTCTTTCCCAATCGAACTGCTGATATTCCAAACCATTTTCTCCCCTTTCATGGCGAACTGATGCGCATATGTCAAGGCAAATTCCCCCACAAATGCCTTCTCCACCTCAAAGGACTCCCGACGATTTCGAGAGACAAATAAACCCGATTTGGAAGCGAAGCGTGAAATCAACGTCTCGTCATTATCCTGCCCCTCAAAATTTCCAATCAATTCCAAGTTGAAGACATCCCGGTCCGAAGCTGCATAATCCACATTCAATTTTAAGTTCTGAGTCTGCTCGGTCCGATTATCCTGGCGACCCTGCGTCAACAAATAATTCAAAGGCTGATCAAAACTCGTACGCGTCGTATTCGCTTGTCGGGTCCGCTCCGAATACTTCATGTCATAATTCAAGCCAATATTCCACTTACCCGCTTGATGGTTAATGCTAAAGGCTGAACTACCCCGGGCTTTGGCACCCATGCCACCGCCGATTGAGGCCATGGCATTCGTTCCACCCGTGGTGACTTTTTTCAATTTAATGTTGATGATTCCGCCTTCGGAATCTGCATCGTATTGCGCGGATGGATTGTTGATGATTTCCACACTCTCCACGCTACTCGCAGGAATCAAGTCGGTGGATGAAATCCCAGACGTCCGACCATTGATTAAAATCAGCGGCCCCTTTCCACGAACCGTGATCGCTCCATCCGCGTCGACAACCACTGTGGGTACCGACTTCAATAAATCTGTTGCGGAACCACCCGCTTGCGTCAAATTATCTTTGGCCTTGATGATGAAACCTTGCGTTGTTTTTTGAACAAGTTCCTTTTGCGAAACGACTTCCACGGAAGCGAGTAAACGATTATCTTCTTGTAAGGTGATGGTGCCTAAATCGACGGACTCTTTGACTTGAAATGCAATTCGCTTGGGTTCATAGCCGAGGATTTGAAACTTGACATAATAAGACCCCGCGGGTGCCGCTAAATTAAACTGCCCTAAACTATCCGAAACCGCATGTTTCAACAATTTGACCGTATCAGCTTGTGCGTACAATAGCACATTGGCAAATTCAACCGACGTTTGTTTATCGACTAATTTTCCACGAATGGAAAGCGGCGCTTGAGCAAAAAGTGAATGAAACGTGAACAGGGAAAGCAATAAAATGCCCGTGATTTTTTTAATGAACATACGTAGGTGGTTAGTAAATCAGCTCCCAAACATCACATAAAAATTGTATGAATTTGGAGATTAACGACAAAACTACGTCATTTCGCGACAAATACACCCTTGAAAAAGGCTTAAAGGGGAATTCGCCGGACAAAAGGTTTATTGCACGGCATTGCGTCTAAATGCCGAAGGCGACATCTTTTCAAAGCGTTGGAAAACCCGGTTGAAATACGACAAACTCTCAAAGCCACATTCAAAGCAACATTCCGTCACATTCTTGGCTTGCAGGAGTAATTGTTTGGCATAATTAATCCGATAGCGATTCACAAAATCCGTGTAAGTGAGGTGCGTCGTTTTCTTGATGTAGCGGCAAAAAGCCGGGACCGTCAAACTCACCTCGGAAGCCATCGCCTCCGTATCGATCTTGTCCTGAAAATGTTTCTCGACGTATTGATGAATCCGTGCCATGCGTTCCTGTTGTTTCAAAACGGACTGGCTGGCAATCGGTCGGACATTTAATGAAAACGCATCCGTACTCTGGGCCAAAATTTGGAAGATCTGCAACAACTCCACAAACTGTTCAAACCGAGAAAGGCTTGGAATTTTCTTCATGCGCTCCCCCACCAAACGTTTAGTTTCCCCATCAAAAGCCAAACCCGAT
>JBJTMZ010000216.1:0-12184 GCA_046073805.1 Aquirufa sp. | reverse complement strand
TCCCCTATGAGCTAAAGATTCCTGCTGGGGTTTTAACGAATCATAACCACATTGAATTGGAAGTAGCGAATGTGTCGGCAAATCGTATCCGTAAGTTAGATCGCGACAAGGTCAATTGGAAGAATTTTTACGAGATTAATTTTGTCGATATTCGTTATCAACCTTTTGATGCCTCTACCTGGCAGGTGACGCCAAGCGGTCTTGAAGGGGAACTTTATTTCAGTAATCGATGAGTTTTGTCGCTGCCATCCAAGAAGCTTTCCATGCGCTGGAAAATCCCGAAAATGCCCATTGGATGCGTTGGTATATGAAGGATCAATATCCTTTTTTAGGCATCAAGAAGCCGGAAAGAGCCGAGGTATTTAAAGCTTTATATAAGCAGTTTGGCCGATCGGAGGATTGGTTCGAGGTCTGTTCGGAATTGTATTCTTTGCCGCAGCGGGAGTTTCAATATGTGGCGATGGAATATTTGTTGAAGGCAAAAAAGTCATGGGACCATCGCGTACCTGAATTGATTAATCAATGGGTTGATGCGACTTGTTGGTGGGACGTGGTCGATGTATTAGGTCCCAAAGTTTTAAGCGAATATTTTCGTTTGTTTCCATTGGAACGTGATCCTTGGGTGGAGCGATGGATGGCATCACCTATTTTTTGGCACCAACGGCTTTGCATTCTTTTTCAATTGGACTACAAGTCCAAAACAGATGTTGAACTACTAAGTCAGGTCATTTTACGACTCAATACCTCCAAAGAATTCTTTATTCAGAAAGCCATCGGTTGGGCCCTGCGTCAGTATGCGCGGACGGATGCGGATTGGGTCAGGGAATTTGTGGAAAATAATTCCTTAATGCCTTTGTCGAAAAGAGAAGCCTTGAAGCACATTGCCTAGCTACCTTTGGCAAACCTCGAAGGTTTACCAAAGGTAAATTGTCTATTTGCGTTTTTTCATCACGGCTAACTCATGTGCCGTGTCGTAATAGCCTCGAAGGTTCGACCAATCAAAGGTATCAGCGATACTCTCCACACGGTTACGTTGGGTAATCCGATCCCGTTGGCTTTGTTGGGTAAACTTGAATAGCATGTTGGCCAATTGTTCCGCCGACTCCTGGTAATTCTGGGTCTTGCGATTCACCACACTCACGCCCCATTGTTCATAGTCGCGCATGATTTGCATCATGTAGTCCCCAAAGCCGGATAGGTCGGAAGTTACCGTAGGAACGCCGCGCGCCATACATTCGAGTGGCGTATAGCCCCAGGGTTCGTAGTAAGACGGGAAGACGCCCAAATGGCATCCGCGTACAAATTGTCCGTAATCCAAACCAAAGAGGGGATTGGTAGATACGATGAAATCGGGGTGGTAGACCACCTTGACTTTATCATCGGCATTATTCAATAATTGCGTCCGGTGCAGGTTTCGGATGATGTCATCCTCTTGCTTTAATAGATGGGTAACCACCTTCGGACGGGAATTCGTTTTCCAGGTTTGTACCGTCCGACGAAGGCGTAGGCGCCAATATTCATCCACAAATTGGTTCAAATCGGGTAATTGCAAATCATTTGAGGAGGCTGCCGCCTCGAATAATTTCTCGCCTACTTCTTTCTGAATCGCCTGACAGTTTTCCCGGATTTCATCCAAAACCGCGCGCGAATGCAACACTTCGGGGTCTATTGAATGATAAGGTTGCTTCGTGATGAAGAACATGATGACCGTTTTTTTCGATCCAGCCTCCTTCATTTTTCGGTTTAAAATCTCCAAGGCATCCAAGGTGATGTCATATCCTTTGTTGGAATATTCAAAACGTCCCGATGTAAATAAATAAAGCGTTTGATCCAGATCAAAAGCCTGGTTTTGGAAGAAATGTCCCATCACAAAATCCGAGATTCGCTTCTTATAGAGCGAATGTAGATTTTGATGCTCGTGCATCGCGGCAAAACGCTGAATATTCAAGCCGTTGGGAAGGATTAATTCCGGAATTCGGCCTAAGAAAGCAACACATTCTTTTGCTGTAATATCGGAAACGGTCGTCAGCACATCGGCCTTCTGTGCTGCGGCACGTTCAAAGGATGCTTGCGCCTCAATGCCATAGTGTACAGCTTCTTTATGCCAATCGAACGTATCCAACACATCATAGAAATTCGGAACATTACCTGCTAAGTAACGACCAAGCATCGTTGCGTGGGTCGTAAATACGGTGGAAATTTTAACCTTATCCTTCTTTAAATCGGGCAAGCAAGTTGAGGCCATCCACTCGTGGAAATGTACGACGATATCCTTCTTGGCTTTATTTTCGCTGGCTAAATGGCTTAAGAAAATACGAATTAATTCCCCCAACGCGATGGTTTGATTCACCAATTCCTCCACGCCCAAGGTGGAAATTTTATGGTTATCCCAGATTCGTCCCTTAATGGCGTCTACCTGATCGTACATGGAGGCGATGTCGAACAAGACGATTTTGGGTTTACCGGTGATTAACCAGTTTCCGTAATGTACTTGAAGGCCCTTTTCGCGCATCGCTAAAATCGCGCGTCCAACTGGTGTATCGTCGGTAACAGGCAATGCCTCAAATTCCGCCGCGGCCGTTTGGGGGAAATAGGGCCCGAGTAAGAGATAATCCTCTCCCCATTTTTCGACCATCGAGGGAACTTTGGTTCGGATAACTGTGTAAATTCCACCGACCTGATTACAGGTTTCCCAGGCGACTTCGACTAAAAACTTTTTCTTTTCAACTACTTTCTTCTCCATAAACTACATGTATGAGGCACTTTCAATGACTTGGGTAATTCCGTTTCGGGTAATGGTATAGCTAAATCCTTTTTGAATGGAGTATGCACCCACTTCGCCTTGTTTATTGAGGGCTAAATAACCCACTTGAAATTCCTGATATTTATATCGTTTCACAATACGCATGATGGCGGCCTCACAGGCTTGTTGGGGATTCATCCCTTGACGCATAAATTCAACAATCAAAAATGAACCGAGCGTCTTCATGACAAATTCACCCAATCCCGTCGCACAAGCGCCACCCACTTCATCATCGCAAAAAACAGCTCCTCCGATGATTGGCGAATCACCAACTCGGCCATGCATTTTAAAGGCCATACCACTCGTGGAACATGCCCCGGCGATTTCGCCTGCCTTACCTAAAGCAAGTAGACCGATGGTATCATGACGCTCGATGTTTACTTTTGGCTCATATTTCGCGACTTTTTTCCACTCCTCCCAAGCCTTGCGCGATTTCTCGGTTAACAAATCTTGTTTCTTAAATCCTTGAGATAGCGCAAACTGAGCAGCTCCTTCACCGGATAGCATGACGTGGGGCGTTTTTTCCATCACGGCACGCGCCACGGAAATCGGATGCATAAATCCCTCCAAGAAGGTGACTGATCCCGCATTTCCTTGGTGATCCATGATGCAGGCATCCAAGGTTACGTGCCCATCGCGATCCGGATAGCCACCATAACCGACAGTTGTCTCGTTGGGATCCGCCTCAGGTACCCAGGCTCCCGCTTCTACGCCGTCCAAGGCTTTACCGGTCTGCAATATTTTTTCAAAACCGGCTTTCGTCCCACCTTCATTTTTCCAGGTTGCGATGATGACAGGTTCTGGATTTTTCGTCTTCACTGTACTAGCAACACCTAGCATGCCGGCCGTTTGTAAAAATGATCTTCTCTTCATAGGAGTTGGGTTAAGCGAAATTTATTTAAAGATAATTTATTTGTTGATTGTTTAACTATTGCGTAAAATTGTCTTTCTAAAATAGAAAAAAATCTTCGAAAAATTATTATTCTAATCGTCCTATCAACAAATGAAATTCATTAAATCTATTTTCCCACTCTTGTTGGCCCTTTTAGTCACCATCGGATGGGATAATTCTTGGGGAACCCTTCCACCATTTGGTAAACTATTGAGTCCTTTTCATGGTTTTTGGGTAAATGCTGAAAAGGCAAGCACCGAAGAGGTTAGCGAGGAAAATTTAGACATTCCAGGACTATTAAAACCGGTGAAAGTCGTGTATGATGAGATGGCCATTCCGCATATCTTCGCGGAAAACGACCACGATTTATATTTAGCTCAAGGCTACATCACGGCCAAAGATCGTCTTTGGCAGATGGAGTTTCAAACGCATTTTGCGGGTGGGCGAATTTCGGAGATCGTAGGGGAGAAGGGATTAGCTTCCGACCAGTTTCAACGCCGCATGGGTTCGGTTTATGGTGCCGAGCAATCCTTCGAGGGTATGAAACAAGATCCGCAGGCCAAAGTGGCTTTGGAGGCCTACTCGGATGGAATCAATGCCTATATTGCGAGCTTGTCGGACCGCGATTTGCCACTCGAATACAAATTATTAAACTACAAGCCAGAACCTTGGACACCAATCAAAAGTGCCTTGTTCTTGAAGAATATGTCCTTCGTGTTGGCCTCAGGTACGGATGATTTAAAGATGACGAATATTCTTCGTCATTACGGACGTGAGGTGGCTGAGGACCTTTTCCCAAATTATCCTTTTGAGGAAAGTCCGATTATCCCGACTGGAAGCCCGATCGACTTCAAACCCGTACCCATTCCAGCTGCACCCAAGGACTTTATTGGTTTAGGTAGCGCCATGCAAACACCTGAAAAAGATCCGAATATCGGCTCAAACAACTGGGCGGTTTCCGGGAATAAAACGGTTTCTGGGATGCCCATTTTGGCCAATGACCCGCACTTAACGCTATCATTACCTTCTATCTGGTACCAAGTTCAATTGGTTGCGCCGGGCGTCAATGTATACGGTTCCACCATGCCCGGAACGCCGAATGTGATTACGGGTTTTAATAAAAACATTGCTTGGGGGGTGACCAATGTGGGCTCGGATGTCTTGGATTGGTATCAAGTTAAATTCAAGGATGCGAAGAAATTGGAGTATTGGCATGATGGACAATGGAAGAAAACCAAATTGCGCATTGAAACCTTTAAAATTAAAGGCGGAAAGGATTTCGTGGATACGGTTTTCTTTACGCATCATGGACCTGTCGTTTATTTAAGCCACGAAAAAGCGTTCAAGTCGAATATCCCGGTTGGCCATGCATTGCGTTGGATCGCCCATGAGAAATCACAGGAGTTGACGACCTTTTACCGACTGAACCGTGCGAAAAATTATACGGATTATACAGAGGCTTTACGCTATTATTCTGCTCCGGCGCAAAACTTTGTATTTGCGAGTAATGAGGGAGATATCGCGCTTTGGGTGAATGGTAAGTTTCCGTTGAAGTCGAAGTTACAGGGTAAATATTTGATGGATGGGACGGATGCGGCGGCCGACTGGAAAGGTTTCATTCCGCAGTCACACAATCCACATGTCAAGAATCCCGCTCGGGGTTTTGTGAGTTCAGCGAATCAGTTTTCGACGGATCCATCGTATCCTTATTATTTGGGCTGGCAATATGCGCCTTCGGAGCGGGGACGTCGGATTAATGAGCGCTTGACGGCGATGCAAAAGGTGACGATCGATTCGCTGCGTGGGTTACAGAATGACAACTATAACATACGTGCACGAAAATTATTGCCACTTTTGTTGCGTTGCGTTAAATCAAACGATAAAGCATTGTCGGAAGTTAAAAATTGGAACCTACAAAATGCACCTGAGTCCATTGGTGCGACGATTTTTGAAACTTGGGTGATCAATTTGCAATCGTTTTTGTGGGATGATGAGTTTGGTGCCGATGAGAAAATTCCGATGAATCGTCCGGCGATTGATCGGACCATTCATTTAATTGAACATGAGGCGCAGGCTCGTTGGTGGGATAATGTAAAGACGAAGAATATCAAGGAGTCGATGGATCAAATCATCGAAACATCTTTCAAGGCGACTTTGGATACATTGGCTAAGCAACATGGTCCGATGGGGCCTGAGTGGGCCTGGGCGAAACACAAACAGACGGGTGTTCGCCACTTGATTCCGGGCATGGATGCCTTGAGCCGCTTGCATATTCCAATCGGTGGTGGTGGTTCGATCGTAAATGCCGCAACGACAAAAACAGGACCTTCTTGGCGGTTTATTGTTGAGTTGTCTAAAACCGGCAATCCCAAAGGCTACGGCATTTACCCAGGAGGGCAGTCGGGCAACCCAGGAAGCAGTCATTACGATGACTTGATTGACACGTGGGCGAAAGGGGAATTAAAACCCTTGTTGTTCATGGATGCGCCTAATCAATCCTCGAATCGAATTCGTAAGAAATTAACTTTATCAAACTAGAAATCATGCAAAGTATAACGTTACGTATCATCATACTTATTTCTGTGGGCGCATTAGCTGGCTTATATCTTCCTTGGTATATCATGGGAGTTCAGGCTGGCGTATTGGCTTTCCTTTTGAAATTTCCGATTAAAACATCTTTTCGTACAGGGTTTATCGCTGGATTTTTACTTTGGGCCTTAGCGGCCTTTTGGATGAATAGCAACACCCCGAGCGCATTGCCTGAACGGATGGCAAACTTGTTGCCATTACAAGGTCAAGTCAGTTTACTGTATGTTGTCACTGGACTGATTGGTGGAATTTTGCTTGGCTTTTGGTCTTGGGCTGGCGCGCGTTTGCGATAGAATTTTCGAAAATTTAGGACAATCAAGACTTAGATAGTATCTTTACAATTAATTCCACATATAATTAAAATTAAACTCGTGAAAAATTCAAGTATCTCTTACGTTTGGTTAGCTATTTTGACAGTTGTTGTTGCTTATTCATATATTAAGCCTGCAACAAGTACTGGTGCTGGAGCTGCTGGCGTAACCGCAGAAGGCAAACGCATTGTGTTTGTAAATTCTGACTCTCTATTGACAAACTATCAATTTTACAAAGACGCTCAGAAGGAGTTTGAAAATAAAGGATACCGTTTACAGGTTGATTTAGGCCAAAAGGAGCGTGCATTACAAGCTGAATTGCAAGCAATTCAACAACGTGCTTCCGCGATGACGCAAGCGCAATTGCAAGCTGCTGATATGACTTTGAAGAAGAAAGGCGCTGAATTGCAACAATATTCGCAACAAAAGCAAGCAGAGTTGGGCCAAGAGCAAGCGAAGAAAAATGAAGAGTTGTACAACAACATTCGTGAGTATATCGCAAAGGTTAACAAAGAAAACAAATACGAATTCGTTTTAGGTTATTCCAAAATTGGTGGCGGTATCTTGTTTGCCGATCCTTCTGTGGATGTAACACAGAAATTAGTGGATGGTTTGAACAAAGAATACGCAGCTAAGAAGACAGCGAAATAAGATTTTAATTACGTAAGAAGCCACGCAGTTCTTCTGTGTGGCTTTTTTGTTTAGGTATGGCAAAGGATAAAATCCAAAAACAAGTCGAAATTAAAAACCGTCGGGCATCCTTCGAATATGCATTCTTGGATACCTTCACGGCTGGCCTTGTATTGACGGGTACCGAAATCAAATCCATCCGTCAAGGGAAGGCCAATTTGACCGACGCCTATTGCCTATTTTTTCAGAATGAATTGTTTGTGCGCAACATGCACATTTCGATGTATGAGGAGGGGACGCACTTCAACCATGATCCCTTGCGCGATCGCAAATTATTGCTTTCCAAGCGTGAGTTAGGGAAGTTACAAAAGGAATTGAAAAATGTTGGCTTAACGATTATTCCAACGCGTTTATTTATCTCTGACAAAGGCTATGCCAAATTGAACATTGCACTCGCGAAAGGGAAGAAGACCTTCGATAAACGAGACGATATCAAAGAAAAGGATATCAAGCGCGACATGGATCGCTCTATGTCCTAGATCGAATTTTCTTTACGATCGTTACGGCCGCCATGATGACGATGGCAAAAATGACAAAGCCACCCATTCCCAGTAACATATCGAACGTATTCTTGGCGATCACTAAAAAGACTACCGCTACCAATAGAATCGTCGCGATCTCATTGAATAAGCGTAAATGCGTACTAGAAAGGATGAATTCACCCGCACGGAATTTCCGAATTAGGTGACGGCAAACAAAGTGATAGAGGGTGATTCCCACGACAAAGGCTAGCTTCAAGTGCAGCCAGGTATGTGATGGAAACTGATCCCACCACATAAGGTATATCATGGATAAGCCGGTCAACCAAGTTAGCCACATAGCCGGAATCATAATCGCATTGAAAAGCAGTTTCTCCATCTTGGCAAATTGTGCCGATAGAATTTCGCGTGCGGCATCATCCTTATCTTGCGCTTCTACATGGTAGACAAGTAAGCGGGGTAAATAAAATAGCCCAGCGAACCAACTTACTACGAAAATAATGTGCAATGATTTGAGAAAGTTGTAATCCATTAGTTGGCCTGATAGCGTTTGAATAGACTATTGATTTTCAATTGAATCACACCGAAGATTGCCTCTTTAAATATATTCGCAGACATTTTACTTTCCCCTTTCGTCCGGTCGGTGAAAATAATCGGTACCTCAGTCATCTTGAATTTATATTTCCAAGTCGTGAATTTCATTTCCACTTGGAAGGCATAGCCGATGAATTTAATCTCATCCAAAGGGATTGTTTCGAGGACTTTTCGGCGGTAGCAAACAAAGCCGGCAGTGGCATCTTGAATCGGCATGCCTGTGATGAAACGCACGTAAAATCCAGCGAAGTAGGACATCAAAACACGTCCGATTGGCCAGTTGACCACATTTACCCCATTAATATACCGCGAACCAATCGCCATGTAAGCGCCTTCGTCCGCACATGCCGCGTATAAACGAACTAAATCATCGGGATTATGCGAGAAGTCGGCATCCATCTCGAAAATATATTCATAAGACTTCGAGAGTGCATATTTAAAGCCAGCAATGTACGCTGTTCCCAAACCGAGTTTTCCTTTACGCTCCAACAAATGAATACGATCAGGGTGTGATTTTTGAAGCTTTTTGACACAATCGGCTGTTCCATCGGGTGAGCCATCATCCACGATTAGGATATCAAAAACGGGTTCCAGGCTCAACACCTTTTCGATGATGGCTTGGATGTTTTCGATCTCGTTGTAGGTCGGAATAATGACAATCCGCGTATTCATACTTATTTTTTATAACAGAAACAGCTCGTTAAATGGTCATTCACGAGTCCCGCTGCTTGCATGAAGGAGTAACAAATGGTCGGACCGACAAACTTGAATCCTCGTTTTTTGAGATCTCGACTCATGCGTTCAGATAAATCTGTTTGGGCAGGTAAATCTACGTGTTCGTGAATGTGATTTGTGATGGGATAATGATTGACATATTCCCATATAAATCGGTCAAAGCTACCAAATTTTTCCTGAATTTGAATAAAAGCTTGTGCATTCGCTCGAACCGCATTGATTTTTAGGCGGTTTCGAATGATTAATGGGTTTTCTAAACATTGCGCTAATTGCTTGTCATCCCATTGGCTCAATGTTTTTACATCAAAATGAGCAAAGGCCTGACGAAAATGTTCACGCTTTCTTAAGATGGTAATCCAGGATAGGCCCGACTGAAATCCCTCCAAAATGAGTAGTTCGAATAGCTTTTGGTCATTGTGTTCGGGTATGCCCCATTCTTCATCGTGGTAGGCGATGTAGAGCGGATCATTTCCGGGCCAATGGCAGCGAGTGGGTGTGTTCATAGGTGTGTTTGTCAGCATGTAAAAATTGCTAATTTTTTAATCATTGCCATAAGTGCGTGAATTATTATCAGTTTATCGGTAAGTTTGCGACAGTTTAGGGTGTAAACAGCGCGTCGGCGCGGTATACTTAATAGGGAATTCAGTGGAAAGCTGAAACTGTCCCCGCAACTGTAAGATTCTTAAAAGCTTTTCAACACAGGTCACTGGCTTCGGCTGGGAAGGCAGAAAAGTAATGGGATCGAGTCAGGAGACCTGCCTTAAATGATTCTTGACTTTGTTGTACGGTGGATGCACCAAAGTCGAGCGTTCGATTACCTTATTATTTGATCGCCTGAAAGGGCAAAAACATGTTTAACATTCGATTTACGCTGTTAATAGCGTGTCTATTCGCTTGCGTGGCTTCGCTACGTGCGTCTCATTTGGATTCATTATTGACCGAGGTGCAGGTTGTTGCCTCGAAGTACCCCACCAAACTCAGCCAAACAGGGAAGGTTGTCTCCATCATTTCTTCGGAACAGATACAACGTAGTGCTGGCAAAAATTTGGGCGAGCTTTTACAAGAGACAGTTGGCATCTCCATCGTCGGTGCTCGCAGCGCACCGGGTAGTAATCAGGAGGTTTATGTACGCGGGGCCAATACGGGGAATGTCTTGATTTTAATTGATGGTTTTCCGGCCAATGATCCCTCGCATATTTCTTCCGTGATGGATTGGAACCTGATGGATTTGGGGACTTTGGAACGCATCGAAATTCTCAAGGGCGGCCAATCAACCCTCTATGGTTCGGATGCCATGGCAGGAGTCATCAATTTGGTGACTCGGAAATCAGGTTCTTCCATTCAACTGCAGGGCGGGGGTTTAGGAACGCATTCGGAATCTTTGCAAATCCAACGCATTTGGAAAGGATTCAAGTTTGGATTGGCTTTGAAAAATTATCAAACTCAAGGATTCTCGGCAGCGGATAAGCAGGTGGAGAAGGATGGGATGGGCCAACAAAACATTCGCTTTTTTGTCGGGAAGAATTTGAGTACACATTCGGATATTGATTTTTCGTATCAGAGTGAATTTTACCAGGCCGACTTAGATGCGGGTCCTTTTTTGGATGATCGGGATTATCGCGTGGTGTCCTCAAATCATGCGTTTCGAGCTCAATTTCATCAGCAATTTGTACGTGGAGATTTATTTCTCAGACTTTTTCAAGATATCACGCATCGTTTTTTTCGAAATGACTCGACCGACATCCCTTCAAATGCCTGGTCCAACTACAGTGAATCAGCTTATGTTGGGTTAAATCAAGGAGCGGAAGTTTATGTAAAATGGAAATTACCTGCTGGAATGCAGGGTATAATGGGAACTGAGTTGAGGAGAATGTCGACGAACCAATCCGACTTTTCCGTGAGTTCGTACGGACGCTATGATTCGCCTGCGATCGCTGCAGACATGGCTAAGGTGCAAATTTTAGGGAACTATTTTACCTTAGAAAAGCATCAAACAGATCGATGGGGCATCGAATTGGGTGGCCGCTGGAATGTGCACTCCTTGTATGGCAATAATTTCACATACCATGTAAATCCTTACATCTACCTAATTCCGAACGGGAAATTATTTGCCAACTACTACAGTAGCTTTAAAGCACCCTCCCTGTATCAATTGTATTCGCCGTATGGGAATCGGGATTTATTGGCAGAACAAGGAAAAACTGCGGAGTTGGGCTTTGAGCAAAAATGGGGAGCTTTGAATACGCGAGTGGTGGTGTTCCAACAAGATGTACAGGATGGAATTGTTTTTCAGTCGATGGATGTGGAGCCTTATGGGCGTTACGCGAATGTTTCAAAACAAAAAACGAAGGGTGTAGAATGGGAGCTTTCTTTCAATAAAAAGGGATTTACTGCAGATCTTGGTTATACGTATTTGGATGGGAATATGATGAATCGCGTGAACGGTAAGGATTCGACATATTCCTCACTGATTCGTCGGCCGAAGCACCAAGCATCTCTCCGTGTCAGTCAACATATCAGTCCCAAGTTGTCCGTCAGTGCTTATGCACAATATGTGGGTGATCGTATGGATTATTATTTTGACGATGCGAGTTATCAGACTCAAGAGGTCGCATTAAAGGGATATGTCTGGACCGAATTACAGTCGAGTTATGCGTTGACAGCGAAATGGCGTTTACAAATCCTTCTAAAAAACGCATTAAATCAGGCGCCCGTGGAATTGTATGGGTACTCTGGACAGCCCAGGAATATGCAGATTAGTTTATTGGGGAAATTCTAAGGATTGAAGCGTTCGTAAACGTCCTTGCCCGTTGTTTGGTCTTTGCCGAATAGTTCAATGTAATTGACGCTTGGCATCATGTGTGTCTCATCTACGCTGACAAAAACACGTTTGAGGATTTGTAATTTGCCGTTGATGGGGAACAGGGCAATTGGGTTTCCTTTGCTATCTAGTTTGACAACAAATTTACGTTTGCGGTAAGCGAGGAAATAGCCTTCATAGGAATTCGTTTCGGTTTTGATTCGGTCGGTATATAAACCATAGGCCAAAGTTCTTTGAATGGTGCTTAATTCCTCTTTTTGACCCTTTTCG
>JBJTMZ010000215.1:0-6842 GCA_046073805.1 Aquirufa sp. | reverse complement strand
GGAAAATAAAAAAGGCCACCCAATCGGATGGCCTTTTTTGATTAGCGCTTTTACCTAGATTGATAAAGTAGCTAAAACGGAATTCATATTACGAACGGCGTCCGCTGATTTGTTGAAAGCAGCTTGCTCATCTTCTGTTAATTTGTAGTCGACGATTTTCTCCCACCCGTTTTTGCACAATACCACTGGAACACCTAAGCAGATGTCTGATTGGCCGTATTCGCCATCAAGCGATACGCAGCAAGACATGATTTTCTTCTCATCACGAACAATTGCTTCAACCAACGCAGCACCGGCAGCACCTGGAGCATACCAAGCAGAAGTTCCCAATAAGCCAGTAAGTGTAGCACCACCTACCATCGTATCAGCAGCTACTTTGTCTAATGTTTCAGCATCCAAGAATTGGCTTACTGGAACTCCATTGTACGTTGCTAAACGCTTCAAAGGAATCATGGTTGTATCCCCGTGACCACCGATCACTGTTCCGTGGATATCATTGATAGAAACGTCCATGGCCTTGGCTAAATAGCACTTGAAACGAGCTGAATCTAGGGTTCCACCCATACCGATGATGCGGTGCTTGTCTAATCCAGCAACTGATTTCGCTAAATACGTCATTGTGTCCATTGGATTTGAGATAATCACAATGATTGGATTCTTAGAGAATTTCAAGATGTTTTCCACTACGCTCTTAACGATACCCGCGTTCACACCGATCAATTCTTCACGCGTCATACCCGGTTTACGAGGTAATCCTGAAGTAATAACCACGACATCGGAATTAGCGGTTTTTGAATAGTCGTTGGTTGAACCAACTAATTTTGTATCAAAACCTAACAAAGAGGCCGTTTGAAACATATCAAGGGTTTTACCTTCGGCAATACCTTCTTTGATATCTAATAACACTAATTCATCAGCTAATTCTTTTCTAGCGATGTTGTCAGCACAAGTTGCACCTACGGCACCTGCTCCTACTACGGTGATTTTCATTGTTTTTATTTTTAGGAATGATTATACTAAAATCGTCGCAAAAATAAGACATAATCGCCAATAATGGAATCTATTTTTAAAATCAATGTGAATCAGGATAGAGTCGTTTCGATATTAGTATCATTTTTGTATATTTAAGGATTAAATGGAGGAAATGGAAACTCAAACAAGCTTTATTGATCGGATTGTATCATCCAATTATTTTAAGAAAGCGATGGAAAAGGCGGAAGCTGTTTTCTTGAATGACAAATTAGGTATGCTAGGACTTATTCAGAAGTCATTAGTCAAGGTTCAAGAATTGGCTGCGTCTAGCAATATTTCAGTCGTGCGATTGTTAAACCATTATATTGTCTTGTTTAGTGAATTAATTAAAGCTTATGTGGCAGGTACATACAAGAAATTGCCGGCAATTACGTTAGTAAAAATAGTGGCTGTATTAATTTACTTTATTTCGCCATTTGATTTCATTCCTGATGTGTTGCCATTGGTCGGTTTTACGGATGATCTGGCCGTTGTTTTGTGGGTGGGAAAATCCATTAAAAATGAATTGGATGAATTTGAAAAACATGTGAATGTTTAACGCCTGAAGAAGGATTATTAAGGACTATTGAATATATTTACAAAATTAAAAAATTGAATACTATGAACATCTCAAGCATATTATTGTTTCTAAACGGTTTAGGTGGTGGCGAATTATTGTTGATCGGCCTAGCAATCTTGTTATTTTTCGGTGGTAAGAAATTGCCAGAATTGATGCGCGGTCTTGGAAAGGGTATCCGTGAGTTCCAAGATGCTAAGAATGAAGTAAAAGATCAGATTAATAAAGAATTAGACGAAACGAAGAAATAGACTTCTCGTTTTTGTTTTCAATGCATAGTTGGCCTGCGCCAACTATGCTTTTGTGTTTAAAAAGAATCCCCTTTTTTAATGAATTTAGTTCCTGTTGCCTACTCGGAAATACGTCGAGATTTATTGGCTGGCAAGCGTACTTGTGTGGAGATTGTGCAAGGTCATTTGGACCGAATTTCGGCATATAATGATCAATTAAATGCATTTTTGACAGTTTACGATGAAGAGGCTCTCGCACGCGCGCGTGAGGTCGATGAACGGATTAAAACTGGGAAAGCTGGTATTTTGGCAGGTTTGGTTGTTGGGATTAAAGATTTACTTTGTTTTGAGAATCATCCGAGCCAGGCGGGTAGTCGTATATTGGATGGATTTCAATCCACCTTTTCGTCGACTGCCGTTCAACGGCTTTTAGATGCCGATGCGATTATTATTGGCCGACAAAATTGTGATGAGTTTGGGATGGGATCGACGAATGAGAATTCGGCTTTTGGTCCTGTGTTAAATTTTGCGAATACCGCCCATGTAGCAGGTGGTAGTTCAGGAGGTTCTGCGGTGGCCGTTCAAGCAGGCATGTGTCAGGTTTCTTTGGGAACGGATACCGGTGGTTCGATTCGTATGCCGGCTGCTTTTTGTGGGATTTCTGGCTTGAAGCCTACCTATGGGCGTGTTTCACGCTGGGGCCTTATTGCTTATGCATCATCGTTTGACACGATTGGGCCCATGGCCCACCATACCGAGGATTTAGCTTTGGTGTTAAAGGTGATTGAAGGGAAAGATGGCTATGATAGTACGGTGGTTGATGATGTATCTTTAACGTATCAACCGAAAAAGCGGATCGCCTACATGAAGGAAATTGTCGAACATCCAAGTTTGCAAACTGAAATTCGTGAGGCTTTTTTTGCCAAAATTGAAACGTTGAAATCACAGGGATACGAAGTGGTTTCGGTCGACTTTCCGTATATCGAGCAATTGTTGCCTACTTATTATGTGTTAACGACCGCTGAGGCTAGTTCCAACTTAGCTCGATTTGATGGGGTAAAGTATGGCCATCGGACGAAGGAAGCCTCTGATTTGATGGATATGTACAAGAAAACGCGGGATGAAGCTTTTGGTGAAGAGGTGAAACGTCGAATAATGTTAGGAACCTTTGTATTAAGTGCGGATTATTATGATGCGTATTATACAAAAGCCCAACAAGTTCGTCGCTTAATTCAAGAAAAGACCTTGGAAATCTTGTCGGAATTCGATTTTCTTGTTTCGCCGACAACTTCTTCAACCGCCTATAAAATGGGAGAGAAGACGCTTGATCCCTTGCAAATGTATTTAGGTGATTTGTTTACGGTTCAAGCCAATATTACGGGTTTGCCGGCTGTATCGATTCCGATGGGATTGGATTCTAAGGGTTTACCCATGGGATTCCAGGTGACGGGACGAGCATACGATGAATACAATATGTTGGATTTTACGAATTTGATTCAATAAATGAGAAAATTAGGCTTGATTTTCGTTGGTTTTTGGTTAATCTGCTATCCGGTTATCGGGCAGATTACAGCGAGTGAATCTCCGGTTCAAGCACCTGTTTCTACCAATAAATACCTTCCTCAGGAAGATCTGGAATTATTGAAGGAATTGTCCATGGGTGAGCAAGGAATGCCTACCGCATTGATGATTGATCCTGCTTTTATTTCGAGTCGGTTGGCAAAACTTCAAAATCAAATTCCCCTGGTATATAATCAATATACGCATCAGTTTGTCGAGTATTTTGCTTTCAAGAAAGTAGATTTTACCCGCCGTATGTTGGAAAAACGGGACATCTATTTTCCTTTATATGAAAAATACCTCAAGCAATATAACCTGCCTGAGGAGTTGAAATATTTATCGCTCATTGAGTCGGGCTTAGAAACCAAAGCCATTTCGAATAAGGGTGCCGGTGGACTTTGGCAATTCATGCCTTATACGGCGCGTGGAGATTTTGGTCTTCGGGTAGATGGGGTTGTGGACGAGCGTTTTGATCCAGAAAAGGCAACCGAAGCTGCCTGCAAGTATTTAAAGCAATTGTATCGTGTATTTGGTGATTGGCATTTGGCCTTGGCGGCTTATAATACCGGACCTGGGAATGTGAAGCGTGCGATACGTAAATGTGGGAAGAGTGATTTTTGGGGAATTTATAATTGTTTGCCCAAGCAAACTCGAGCCTATGTGCCCCAATTCATCGCGATGGCTTACATGATGAATTACAATTGGGAACATGCAATTGTGGCGGATAAATGGGTCAGTAAGGTTCCTGTGGATACGATTCAAGTGAAAGGATATCTGAATCTGGATTTGCTGAAGAAGTTTTCGAATATCCCGGATCATATCTTTAAAGAGGTGAATCCGCATATCATGGCTTCAATTATTCCAAATGATAATCGGTTTGTTTCTATTAATATTCCAAGTAATCATTTTAGCTATTTTAAAGAAAATCGTCAATCGATTCTTGACTCGGCAGGATATATTTCCCCTAGCCAAAGAGATAGTCTTTCGAAAAGAATTGTCGAGAAGTTGGTCCGTAAATTTTATAAAGTTAAGCGCGGGCAGAGTCTTCCTGAAGTTGCGCGTGTTTTGGGAATGAGCCTGGCCGACTTAAAAAAGCTGAATCGATTACGTTCGAACCGTGTTAAAAAGGGCAAGAAATTAGTCTATTTCGTTCGAGTTCAGGTAGAGGAGTCGGTGAGTATTGCTGATAGTACGTCCGATGATGAACCGGAGACCCTCGTGATTAAAAAGCGTAGCAAAGGAAAAAAAGTAAAATCCCGATATCATAAAGTTCGGTCAGGAGATACGCTATCTGAAATTGCGGATCGCTATCCGGGATTAACAATTTCGAAGTTGAAAAAATTGAATCACCTACGTGCCTCGACGAACTTACGTTTAGGTCAACGTCTACGAATAAATTAACATGATCGCATATTTAAAAGGTAAATTGGCTCATAAAGACCGTACACATGTTATCATTGATGTGCAGGGAGTGGGCTATGAAGTGAAGATTTCATTGCAAACCTATGATGCCTTAAAAGACGGCAATGAAAGTATTCAATTGTTTACGCACCTTCAAATCAAAGAAGATTCGCATACTTTGGTCGGGTTTCATTCCATGGATGAGAAATATTTGTTTCTGGATTTGGTTTCCGTTTCGGGGGTGGGATTAAGTACGGCGCTTGTCATGTTATCATCATTCTCCTCGAGTGAAATTCGTTCAGCGATTATTAACGAAAATATTGGCTTGATTCAATCCATTAAAGGAATTGGTTCGAAGACTGCCCAGCGGGTAATTTTAGAATTGAAGGACAAGTGTAAGAAAGATACTTTGTTTGTGGAAGCGGGTGCGGCGGCACACGATCAGTCATTTGGCATTAAACAGGAGGCTTTAGCTGCATTGGTGACCTTAGGGATACCACGGGTGGCTGCTGAGAAAAACCTGGATTCTTTATTAAAGGCAAATCCCGATGCGAATGTGGAACAATTAATTAAACTCGCATTACGTTAATCCATTTTAATTAGTCTGACTACGATGTTCTATTCGATTACACAACGATTGTTTCGATTGGCTTTTGCGAGCCTATTGAGCATTGTGTGTACGTGGGACACGGAAGCGCAAGTAGATACCACGGGTTCATTGGAAAAAAGTGGTCGGAAACCTAGGTATACATTAAAAAAGAGCCCTATTTCTGCGAAGAAGAATTCTCCATTTGCAATTTACCAAGTTCCTCAGGTTCAAAATTCGACTCGGATTTTGGGAGAGGAGGTTTTACAAGAACGTCGTTTAGGCGATTTTTCGTTAAGTCCTGTTCATAGTCGGAGTTTTTCAGATTATAGTCTCCAACAAAATTCTTTGGTCAATCGAAATTTCTGGACTGCTTATTCCAAAAGTTTGGATGGCTCAAGTTCCGTACAATCCCGAGGGCTTTTTCCTAAAATCGAATTACCGCCGGCGATAGATCGAATATTTGGAGGATCCGAGGTTTATTTCAAGCCTAACGGAAGTTTATTGTTGGACATTGGTTACCAAGGACAATACGTTGATAATCCGGCAATACCTGTCCAATTGCGCTATGTGGGGAATCTCTTTTTTAATGAACAAGCGCAGATCAACTTCCAAGGTAAGATAGGGGACAAACTCAATTTAAATGCCAATTTTGATACGAAAGCGAGTTTTAATTTTCAAAATCAGTTAAAGCTGAATTGGAAAACTCAGGAAGAAGACATCCTTCAAAATATTGAGGCCGGTAATACGTCTTGGACGCTGAATTCTCAATTGATTCCTGGGGTTCAGAACCTTTTTGGTCTAAAGACCTTGATGCGTTTTGGGAATTTAGATGTGACTTTAGTTGCTGCCCAACAGCGTTCGAAACAGGATTGTATCACCATGAAAGGGGGCTCTCAGGGTCGTTCTTTCGAACTTCGTGCGGATCAATACGATGAAAATCGTCACTTCTTCTTATCCACTTTTTTCCGGAATAATTACGAACGTTCGCTTCAAAATTTGCCCGTCATTACGAGTGGAATTACGGTGACACGTGTGGAAGTCTATGTCACCAACCGTACACAAAGCACGGAGACGCTTCGAAATTTGGTTGCCCTTTCCGACTTAGGTGAATCGAGTCCTTACAATAAGGGAAATCCAATCATGCAACCCATTCTTCCGGGTCAAAGCGTAGATAATAAGAACAATGGATTGTATTCCAAATTAGTGGCTGACCCTCAAATTCGTAAATCAGATCAATCTTCTTATCAATTGGAATCTGCTTATGGTCTTCAGCGGGGTACTGATTTCGATATGTTGAAGGGTGCGAAACGATTGAATGACCGTGAGTTTAAAGTTAATCCGCAATTGGGTTATATCTCACTTGTGGCACCCTTGCGAAATGATGAGGTTTTGGCGGTGTCTTATGAGTATACGTTTAATGGTCGGAAATACAAAGTAGGGGAATTGACCGAAGACTATCAAGCGCGTCAGGATA